>DATASX010000060.1 GCA_036269075.1 Sporichthyaceae bacterium | reverse complement strand
CGCCGGCATGCTTGAGGGAGTTGAGCGGAGCTGCTCCAGTCCCACCGTCATGGCCGGAGATGAGGACCACATCGGCATGGGCCTTGGACACGCCGGCGGCCACCGTGCCGACGCCGACCTCGGCCACCAGCTTGACGTGCACTCGCGCCTGCGGGTTCGCGTTCTTCAGGTCGTGGATCAGCTGCTTGAGATCCTCGATCGAGTAGATGTCGTGGTGCGGCGGCGGGGAGATCAACCCGACGCCCGGCGTCGACCCTCGGGTTTTCGCAATCCACGGGTAGACCTTGTTGCCGGGAAGCTGCCCGCCCTCGCCGGGCTTCGCGCCCTGCGCCATCTTGATCTGGATGTCGTCGGCGTTGGTGAGGTAGTCGCTCGTCACGCCGAAGCGGCCGCTCGCCACCTGCTTGATCGCGCTGCGCCGGGCCGGGTCGTGCAAGCGGTCGGTGTCCTCGCCACCTTCACCGGTATTGGACTTGCCGCCGATGCGGTTCATCGCGATCGCCAGCGTTGTGTGCGCCTCAGCGGAGATCGAGCCGTAGGACATCGCGCCGGTCGCGAACCGCTTGACGATCTCGGTGACCGGCTCGACCTCGTCGATCGAGATCGGAGTACGCACGCCCTCTGCGAAGCGGAACAGACCGCGCAGCGTCATCAGCTTCGCCGCCTGCTCGTCAACCGCCGATGTGTACTCCTTGAACACGTCGTACCGACCGCTGCGCGTCGAGTGCTGGAGCTTGAAGACGGTCTGCGGGCTGAACAGATGCGGCTCGCCCTCGCGGCGCCACTGGTACTCCCCGCCGATCCACAACCGGCGATGCTTGTGGGGCACACGTGGGTACGCCTGGCGGTGCCGCGCAGCGACCTCCTCGGCGATGACGTCGAGCCCGATGCCGCCAAGCCGCGAGGTCGTACCCGTGAAGAAGTCGTCGATGACGTCCTGGCCCAGCCCGAGAGCCTCGAAGATCTGCGCGCCGGTATACGAGCTGACAGTCGAGACGCCCATCTTGCTCATGACCTTGAGGACGCCCTTGCCGAGCGCCTTGATGTAGTTGCGGACCGCCTTCTGCGGGTCGAGACCGCTGTCGATGACACCGGACCGGACGAGGTCCTCGACGGTCTCAATTGCGAGGTACGGGTTGACCGCGGCCGCGCCGTACCCGACGAGCAGCGCGACGTGATGCACCTCGCGGACGTCACCGCTCTCGACGATGAGGCCCACGCGGGTGCGCGTCTTCTCCCGGATCAGGTGGTGGTGCACGGCGCCGGTCAGCAGCAGCGACGGGATCGGCGCGAGGTCGGACTCGGAGTGCCGGTCGGACAGCACGATGATCCGCGCGCCGCCCGCGATCGCCTCGCTGACCTGCGCGCAGATCGCGTCGAGCCGCGCGGCCAGGGCCGCGCCGCCGCCGTCGACCTCGTAGAGGCCGGGAATGTTCACCGACTTCAGGCCCGGCTTGTCGCCGTCGGCGTTGATGTGGACCAGCTTCGCCAGCTCGTCGTTGTCGATCACCGGGAACGACAGGCCGACCTGCCGGCAATGGCTCGGCGTCGAGGACAGCAGGTTCACCTCGGGGCCGATCGAGGTTCCCAGCGAAGTGACGAGCTCCTCGCGGATGGCGTCCAGCGGCGGGTTGGTGACCTGCGCGAACAGCTGGGTGAAGTAGTCGAACAGCAGCCGGGAACGGCTGGACAGCACTGCGATCGGGGTGTCGGTGCCCATCGAGCCGATCGGCTCCGTGCCGGCCCGCGCCATCGGCACGAGCAGGATCCGCAGCTCCTCCTCGGTGTAGCCGAAGGTCTGCTGACGCCGCGTCACACTTGAGTGGGTGTGCACGATGTGCTCCCGCTCGGGCAGTTCGGCCAGGTGGATCATCCCGGCGTGCAGCCACTCGTCGTACGGGTGCTGCACGGCCAGGGCCGACTTGATCTCCTCGTCCTCGACAATGCGACCCTCGCGGGTGTCAACGAGGAACATGCGTCCTGGCTGCAGCCGCCCCTTGCGGACCACCGACACCGGGTCGATGTCGAGCACGCCGACCTCGCTGGCCATCACGACCAGGCCGTCGTCGGTGACCCAGTACCGCGAGGGCCGCAGGCCGTTGCGGTCGAGCACGGCGCCGACCAACGAGCCGTCGGTGAACGTGATCGAGGCGGGGCCGTCCCAGGGCTCCATCAACGCGGAGTGGAACTGGTAGAAGGCCCGCCGCGTCGGGTCCATGTCGGCGTTGTTCTCCCACGCCTCCGGGATCATCATCAGCACCGCGTGCGGCAGCGACCGCCCGCCCAGGTGCAGCAGTTCCAGGACCTCGTCGAAGCTCGCGGAGTCGGAGGCACCAGCGGTGCAGATCGGGAACAGCCGGTTCAGGTCGCCCGGGATCAGATCGGTGACCAGCTGCGATTCCCGGGCCCGCATCCAGTTGCGGTTGCCCATGACGGTGTTGATCTCACCGTTGTGCGCGATGTACCGGTACGGGTGCGCCAGCGGCCAGGACGGGAACGTGTTTGTCGAGAACCGCGAGTGGACCAACGCGATCGCGGTGGTGAACCGCCGGTCGGACAGGTCCGGGTAGAACGGCTCGAGCTGCCCGGTGGTCAGCATCCCCTTGTAGACCAGGGTGCGGCTGGACAGGCTCGCGAAGTAGGTCCCGGTCTCCCGCTCGGAGCGCTTGCGCAGCACGAACGCCTGCCGCTCCAGCCCCAACCCGCCGGGGGCGGCCGCGTACTCCACGGCCTGCGGCCCGCCGTCGGAGGCGACGAACACCTGCCGGACGTAGGGCACCGTCGCGCCGGAGGCGGCGCCGAGCAGACTCGGCGTGATGGGAACGGTGCGCCAGCCGAGGACCTTCAGGCCCTCCTCGGCGGCGACGCCGGCGATGCCGCGCTCGGCCTTGGCCCGCTCCCGCTCGTCCTGCGGCAGGAATGCCGCGCCGACCGCGTAGCTGCCCGCAGGGGGCAACTCGAAGTCGACGCAGTCCCGCAGGAAGGCGTCGGGCACCTGGGTCAGGATCCCGGCGCCGTCGCCGGAGTCGGGATCGCTGCCCGCGGCACCGCGGTGCTCGAGGTTGCGCAACGCCGTGAGCGCCTTGTTGAGGATGTCGTAGGAGGCGACACCGCTCATCGTGGCGACGAACGCGACGCCGCAGGCGTCGTGCTCGTGGCGACCGTCGTAGAGGCCCTGCGGTGCAGGAGAACCAGCAGGCAACGCGACTCCTGTCGGCTCGGAAGGGGACGACGCCGAGTGCGGTGAGGTCCGCACACGGCCGAGCGGTGCGGCGAATGGCTCGCCGCCGGTGGGACTTCCGTCGACGATGACGGTGGACCGAAGGTGCGCACCGTCGCGCTCGCGGCCGGCCGATCCGGTACGCGCGCCGCGGGTTGCCCGGCATGCGCCTGGAACCGACAGTTGGTGGCCCTCGGCGGAGCCGACCGATTTCCACCGCGGGACAGCTCTGGCCGAACGGCAGACACTTGAGCTTACCGCAGGTCGGGGCCCGGCCCGTCGTCGATCACGGGCGGGAGCGGTGCTCCGAGAGCCGGCGGATCCCCGGCGCCCACCGAAGAGGTGACCAAACCGTCCGGAACCGGTTTCGGCACCCGGTACGGCTGGGCCTCCCGCGTCGGGTGGCGGCGCCGGGACAGCACGAATGCGGTCACCGACCCGATGAACACGATCAGCGACATCCAGTCGTTCAGGCGCAGTCCGAGGATGTGCTCGGCGTCGTCCACCCGCAGCCACTCGATCCAGGCCCGGCCGACGGTGTACGCCGCGACGTACAGCCAGAACACCTGCGAGTGGCCGAGCCGGAACCGCCGGTCGGCCCACAGCACGAGCACCGCGATGCCGAGGCACCACAGCGATTCGTACAGGAACGTGGGTTGGTAGACGCCGACGTTCGGGGTGTTCTCCGGGCGGTGCGCCGCGTCGATGCGCAGCCCCCAGGGCAAGGTGGTCGGGCGCCCGTAGAGCTCCTGGTTGAACCAGTTGCCCCACCGCCCGGTCGCCTGGGCCAGCACGATTCCCGGCGCGACGACATCCGCGACGACCGGGGTCAGCAGCCCGCGCCGTCGACAACCGATGTAGGCCCCGAGACCACCCAGCGCGACCGCGCCCCAGATCCCGAGGCCGCCCTTCCAGATCTCCAGCGACCGCCATGGGTGACCGCCGTGCCCCCAGTAGGGCTCCGGGGTCGTGATCACGTGGTACAGCCGCCCGCCGGCGATCCCGAACGGCACGGCCCAGAAGGCGACGTCGGTGATCCCGCCGCGCTCGCCGCCGCGGGCGACCAGTCGCCGTTCGCCCAGCAGGATCGCGATGACGATGCCGAGGGTGATGCACATGGCGTAGCCGCGGATCGGGAACGGCCCGAGATGCCAGACGCCCTGCGACGGGCTGGGAATGTAGGCGGATCTCATGGCCCGGCCACCATATCTCCGCCCGGTCGGGGCCCCCCGGTCAGCGGCGCCGGACCCCGGCGGCCAGATCCTCGGCCAGTGCGGCGCACCCCGCGACGCCGACGGACAGGTCCGACGCGTCCAGCAGCGCCCGCACGAACGCCGAGCCGACGATCACGCCGTCGGCGAACCCGGCCACCTCGGCGGCCTGGTCTCCGTTGGACACCCCCAGGCCCACGCCGATGGGCAGGTCGGTGACCTCCCGAAGCCGGGCGACGAGGGCGGGCGCCAGGCTCGAGGTCTGGGCACGCGCCCCGGTCACGCCCATCACCGAGGTCGCATAGACGAACCCGCGGCAGGCCTCGGCAGTCATCCGCAGCCGGTGGTCGGTACTCGACGGCGCGGCCAGGAAGATGCGGTCCAGGTCGGCGGCCGCCGACGCGGCCAACCAGTCCGGCCCGGAGTCCGGAGTCAGGTCCGGGGTGATCAGACCGCTGCCACCCGCGGCGGCCAGCGCCTGGGCGAACCGCTCGACCCCGTAGCGCAGGACCGGGTTCCAGTACGTCATCACGACGACCGGGACGCCGGTGGCGGCGACCGCCTCGACGGTGTCGAGCACGTCGGCGATCCGGGTCCCGGCGGCCAGCGCCCGGTCGACGGCCTGCTGGATCGTCGGGCCGTCGAGCACCGGGTCGCTGTACGGCAGGCCGACCTCGACGAGATCGACGCCGGACGCCACCATCGCGGTCAACGCAGCGATCGCGCCGGGCTTGGTCGGGAAGCCGGCGGGCAGGTAGCCGACCAGCAGGCCACGATTCTCCTTGGCCGCGCGTTCGTACGCGGCCGCCACCTGACTGCCCATCAACAGTGCTGCCGGTGTGCTTGTCTCACTCGCTCGTTCCTCGCTCGTTCGAGTCGCTCACGTAAGCCCGAACCACTTCGCGGCGGTGTCCACGTCCTTGTCCCCGCGCCCGGACAGGTTCACCAGCACGACCGCGTCGGGGCCGAGTTCCTTGCCCACGACCATGGCCCCGGCCAACGCGTGGGCGCTCTCGATCGCCGGGATGATGCCCTCGGTGCGGCACAGCAACCGGAAGGCTTCCATCGCCTCGGCATCGGTCACCGGCCGATAGATGGCCCGGCCGCTGTCGGCCAGCCAGGCGTGCTCCGGGCCGACGCCCGGGTAGTCCAGCCCGGCCGAGATCGAGTGCGACTCGATCGTCTGGCCCTCGTCGTCCTGGAGCAGGTAGGACCGCGCGCCGTGCAGCACGCCCGGGGCCCCGCCGGTGATCGTCGCGGCGTGCCGGCCGGTCTCCAGGCCGTCGCCCCCGGCCTCGAACCCGTACAGGCGCACCGAGGCGTCCGGGATGAACTCGTGGAAGATGCCGATCGCGTTCGACCCGCCGCCGACGCAGGCGCAGACCGCATCCGGCAGGCCGCCGGTCAGTTCCCGCACCTGGGCGCGAGCCTCCTGCCCGATCACCCGGTGGAACTCGCGCACCAGGTACGGGAACGGGTGCGGGCCGGCGACGGTGCCCAGCAGGTAGTGGGTGTGCTCGACGTTGGCGACCCAGTCGCGCATCGCCTCGTTGATCGCGTCCTTCAGCGTGCGGCTGCCGGTGGTCACCGGGATGACCTCGGCGCCGAGCAACCGCATCCGGGCGACGTTCAGGGCTTGCCGCCTGGTGTCCTCCTCGCCCATGTAGACCACGCACTCCAGCCCGAGCAGGGCCGCCGCGGTCGCGGTGGCGACGCCGTGCTGGCCCGCGCCGGTCTCGGCGATGACCCGGGTCTTTCCCATCCGCCGGGTCAGCAGCGCCTGGCCGAGGACGTTGTTGATCTTGTGCGAGCCGGTGTGGTTGAGGTCCTCGCGCTTGAGCACCACCCGGGCGTTGCCGGCGTGCGCGGCGAAACGCGGCACCTCGGTGATCGGCGAGGGCCGACCGGTGTACGAACCGAGCAGCCCGGACAGTTCGGCTCGGAAGTTCGGGTCGGCCTGCGCGGCGGCGAACTCGTCGGATAGTTGGTCCAGCGCCGCCATCAAGGCCTCGGGGACGTACCGTCCCCCGTACTCGCCGAACTTGCCGTCCGCCCCCGACACCGTCGCCGCGGCCTCAGCCACAGCTCTCACCGGTGGCTTTCGAGCCACGGAGGCAGACTTCGTCCGTTCCGTGACTCTCAGCCACAGCGTGGATCCTTGAGCAAAGCCGGATGGGCGCCTGCCGCGACCAGGTCGGCGACGGCGGTGCGCGGGTCCTTGCCCGTCACCAACGTCTCGCCCACCAGCACCGCGTCCGCCCCCGCCCTGCCGTACTCGATCACGTCGTGCGGTCCGCGCACCCCGGACTCCGCGACGCGCACCACGTTCGGCGGCAGCAGCGGGGCCAACCGGCCGAAGGTGGCCCGGTCGACCTCGAGCGTATGCAGGTTGCGGGAGTTGACGCCCACCAATTTCGCCCCGGCGTCGACGGCGCGGCGGGTCTCCTCCTCGGTGTGCACCTCGACCAGCGCGGTCATCCCGAGCGACTCGGCGCGTTCGATCAGCGAGATCAGCGCGTTCTGCTCCAGCGCCGCGACGATCAGCAGCACGACGTCGGCACCGTGGGCCCGGGCCTCCCACAGCTGGTAGCTGGTGACCAGGAAGTCCTTGCGCAGAACCGGGATGTCCACCGCCGAGCGCACCGCGGTCAGGTCGTTGAGGGTGCCGCCGAAGCGTCGTTGCTCGGTCAGCACGCTGATGACCTCAGCGCCGCCGGCCTCGTACTCGGCCGCGAGACCCGCCGGATCGTCGATCGTCGCCAGGGCACCGGCCGACGGGCTGGACCGCTTCACCTCGGCGATCACGCAGACGCCAGGGCCGCGCAGTCGGGACAGTGCGTCGCGCGGGGCCGGAGCGCGCTCGGCGCGTTCCTTCAGGGCGTCCAACGAGACCGTTAGTTGACGTTCGGCGAGGTCCGCCCGGACGCCGGACAGGATCTCGTCGAGCACCGACACGAGGATTCCAATCGGTTGTGCGTAAAGGCAGGTGAGCAGCGACCCGAGTGACGCGGCGCACAGTGTGGCCCGAATGTTAGCCCGGCTCGGACGCACCCTCGGACGGGGGCTGCAGCGTCGGGTCCTCCCCGCGGTCCATCGCGCGCCAATGATCAAGCGCCGAGTCGGGGACCCCGGCCGGCGCGCTGGAAAGCCCGCTCGCGGCTGCCCGACTGTGCCGCGAGGACATCCCCGGCCAGGTCTGGCCGCGGTTCGCGGCCATGGTCGCGGCGCGGGCGAGCAGGCCCAACGCGGGCAACGTAAGCCAGAACCAGGCGCTGACCGACACGTGGTCGATGGACGCGGTCCCGGTGCCCAACGCCGCGCCGCCGCGGCCGGTCAGCCGGCCCGAGTCCCACGGGTTCAGCCCGTTCCCGATGCCGAACACCAGGACCAGGCCGAGCAGCGACATCAGGATGCCGATGATCCGCTTGGCTGTGCCGCGAGCCGCCCAGACCGCTACAGCGCCGGCCAGGAACGCGACCGCAACAGCCGGCACGGCCGGCGCGAGTGAACTTCCGCGGACCGCCAACGGCGCCTGCAGCGTCCCCTGGCTCGCGCGAGCGTGGACCCAGACCTGCTGTGCGCCCAGCAGGATCCAGACCGCACCGCCCACGCAGCACCCGAGGAAGACCGCGAAGTCGCGGCCCGGGCTTCGAGGCTCACGCAGCGGGCGCGACCGGCCCGCCCTCATGTGGGCGGGCGCAGCGTCTCGGCGACCGCGATCGCCCGCAGCACCGCCGCAGCCTTGTTGCGGCACTCCTGATCCTCGGTGGCCGGGTCGGAGTCGGCCACGATCCCGGCACCTGCCTGGACATAGGCCATCCCGTCGCGCAGCAGCGCCGTGCGGATCGCGATCGCGGTGTCGAGTTCGCCGGCGAAGTCCAGGTAGCCGACCACGCCGCCGTAGAGCCCGCGCCGGGTCGGCTCGAGCTCCTCGATGATCTCCATCGCCCGCGGCTTCGGCGCACCGGACAGCGTGCCGGCCGGGAAGCAGGAGGTCAGCGCGTCGAAGGCGGTGCGGTCGGCGGCCAACTTGCCGACCACCGTCGAGACGATGTGCATCACGTGCGAGTACCGCTCGACCGACATGAAGTCGACGACCTCGACGGTGCCGGGCGCGCAGACCCGGCCGAGGTCGTTGCGGCCGAGGTCGACCAGCATCAGGTGCTCGGCCCGCTCCTTCGGGTCGGCCAGCAGGTCCGCGGCCAGGGCGGTGTCGGACTCCGGATCCGCGCCGCGCGGTCGGGTGCCGGCGATCGGGTGCAGCATGGCCCGGCCGTCGGAGACCTTGACCAGCGCCTCGGGGCTGGACCCGACCACGTCGAAGCCACCCTCCGGCCCGCCGCCGGGGCCCGGGAAGCGCAGCAGATACAGGTACGGGCTGGGGTTGGTCAGCCGCAGCACCCGGTAGACGTCGAGCGCGCTGGCCGCGGTCGGCATCGCGAACCGCTGCGAGACCACGATCTGGAACGCCTCGCCGGCGTAGATCTCCTCGACGGCGGCGGAGACGGCGGCCATGTAGTCGGCGCGCTCGGTGCCCGAGGTGTAGTTCGGCTGCGCGGTCGGGTCGAATGCCGCCGCCGACGGGGCGTCGGGGCGGCTCAGGTCGGCCGTCATCCGGGCCAGTCGATCGACCGCGGAGTGGTAAGCAGCGTCGACGCCCGCGTCGGAGCCGTCCCAGTTGACCGCGTTGGCGATCAGCACGACCGAGCCGTCAGAGTGGTCCAGCACGGCCAGGTCGGTGGCCAGCAGCATCGCGAGTTCGGGCAGCTGGAGGTCGTCGACGGCCTTCTCGGGCAGCCGCTCGATCCGCCGCACGGCGTCGTAGCCGATGAAGCCGACCAAGCCTCCGGTCAGCGGGGCCGGCGCCGACGGCAGCGGCTCGGTGCGCAGGAACTCGACAGTGCCGCGCAGGGCCGACAGCGGGTCGCCGGTGGTCGGCACCCCGGCCGGCGGTCGACCGACCCAGGCGACCGAGCCGTCGCGCTCGGTCAGCATCGCCGGGCTGTGCACGCCCACGAACGAGTACCGGCCCCACACCCCGCCGTGCTCGGCGGATTCCAGCAGGAACGTGCCGGGCCGTTCGCCTGCCAGCTTTCGGTACAGCCCGACCGGGGTCTCGCAGTCCGCGAGCAGCCGCCGGGTCACCGGGATCACCCGGCGGTCGGCGGCAAGCTCACGGAACGTCTCCAGGCCCGGCTCGACGGCACCGGGGGTCATGAGGCCCGGCCCGCAGTGCCCATTGGGCGCTTGTGCTCCGCGCTCGTTCCTCGCTCGTCGCAGTCGCGCGCGGTGGCGGGAAGCGATCCGTCGTCGAAGCAGGTGCGGGTGCCGGTGTGGCAGGCCGGGCCCTCCTGGTCGACCTTCACCAGTAGCGCGTCGCCGTCGCAGTCCAGTGCCACCGAGCGGACCCACTGCCGGTGCCCGGACGTCTCTCCCTTGACCCAGTACTCCTGGCGACTGCGGCTGAAGTAGGTGGCGCGGCCGCTCTCGAGCGTGCGCCGCAGCGCCTCGTCGTCCATCCAACCGAGCATCAGCACCTCGCCGGTGTCCCATTGCTGGGCGATGGCGGCGATCAGGCCGTTGGCGTCGCGTTTCAGTCGGGCGGCGACGGCCGGGTCGAGGGCCGGGGCGGCCCCGGCGGGCGTTGCTTGCGTCACGGACATGCCCCAATTCTGCCGCGCCCACGAGTACCGGACGGCACACCGGGAACGGGACTACCGCAGGCCCCGCGAGCAGGCGGGCCCAGCCGGGGGCCGGGCAAGCCAAGTCTCTGTCGTCCCACCAGCGCCATCGCGACACACCGGATGCAGTAGACACACCCGTATGGATGCCCGGCTTGTCTAGAGTGTTGGTAATTCGATGACCCAGTAGCTATTTCCTCTTTGCCCAGTCATGACCCACGGTGGGAGCGTCCGCGTGAGCGTCAAGCATCCGGTCGACCCACCACCCGAGTGGGACCCGACATGGGACGATTCCCAACGGACCCCCGGCCCGCTACTGGGCCTGCTGGACCCCGAGGAGGGGCGAACCGAGATGAGCAAGCCCGTCAAGCGGCCCGGAATCCCCGGGGCATCGGGCGCGCCGGATGCGCCTGGCGGGGCCAACGCGTCCGGCGGGGCCAACGCGTCCGGCGGGGCCAACAGCCCGGAGCCCACCACCTCGCCGACCGCTCCGCGGAACGGCAACGCTCCCGGCACCACGCCCGGCACCACGACGCCCGCCGCGGCAGCCAATCCCCGCGACTGGATCTACGGGCAGCTCGGGCTCTCTCGGGACAAGTCCGACGACGACGACCCGGCGCGTCCGACCGGCCCGACCGGCCCCACCGCGAACGCGCCCCAGTTTGCGTACGACTACCAGCCGAGCGACTCGACGGATCAATCCTCCCCGTTCCCGCCGGGGTCCCTCGGCGGCGGAGGCACGGAGCCGGAGACCCGGGTCTTCCACGGCTTCCCGAAGCCGGGCACCGGAGGCGGGCTGTCCTCCGCCGAGCCGACCACGCCCACCGCGCCGAGTGCGCCGACCACGCCCAGCGTGCCGCGTCCGGCCGCTCGAGCGACCGACGCCGTCGACAACCCGTTCCGGGCCTACGACGAACGGGCCGCCACGGCGAACACACCCCTGACTCCGGCGAACAAGGCCCGGCGGGACGTGCTCCCGCCGACCCCGGCCGAGCTCAGCCAGTCGATGGCCAACACCGCCGACCGCTTGACCGCCGCCGACCTGGACCCGGAGAAGGTGCTGCGGCGTCGCCGCCGGGTCGCCCGGCGGGGCTGGCGCAAGGGTCTGCTGGCAGCCTCCGGCGGCGTGATCAACGTGGGTCCCTCGGGCCGGGAACGTCGCGACGTGGATTTCGGCGGGCGCGTCCAGACACCGATCACTGCCTGCCACCGGCTCGCGATGATCAGCCTCAAGGGCGGCGTCGGGAAGACCACGACCACTGCCGCACTGGGCTCGGTGTTCGCTGCGCTGCGGACCGACCGGGTCATCGCGGTTGACGCGAACCCGGACCGCGGCACCCTGGGCGACAAGGTGGTCACCGACCGCCCGAACGCCACGGTTCGCGACTTCGTGCGCCGGGCCCCCCAACTGGACCGCTACTCCGCGGTTCGGGAGATCACCGGGATGGCGAACTCGCGGCTGGAGGTACTGGCCTCCGAGACCGACCCGCTGGCCTCGACCCAGTTCTCCGAGCACGACTACCGGATCATCGCGGACATCCTGGAGCGCTACTACAACTTGATCCTGACCGACTGCGGGACCGGCCTGATGCACAGCGCCATGGTCGGTGTGCTCGCCAAGGCGGATCAGGTCGTGATCGTCAGCACGGCCAGCCTGGACGGGGCCCGCAGCGCGAGCGCCACTTTGGACTGGCTGGAGGCCCACGGCTACGGCGACCTGGCCCGGGAGTCGGTCACCGTGATCACGTCGGTGCGGCCGAAGGCCAGCACCGTCGACCTGGACGAGATCGTCGCGCACTTCGCCCGCCGGACCCGTGCCGTCGTCGCGATCCCGCACGACGAGCACCTGGCCGCGGGCGGGCAGATCGACCTACGGCAGATGAGCCGGGGCGCCTACGAGGCGCACCTGCAACTCGCCGCCGAGATCGCCGACGCCTTCGTCTGACGCGCCCCGCCCACCTCTCCGTGTTCAGCGGATGGGGTGGCCCGCGGCGCGCAGGGCGTCCTTCACCTGCCCGATCCGCAGGTCGCCGAAGTGGAAGACGCTGGCCGCCAGCACGGCATTCGCGCCCGCCTCGACCGCGGGCGCGAAGTCCTCGACCCGGCCGGCGCCGCCGCTGGCGATGACCGGCACCGTGACCACCTCGCGGACCTGCCGCAGCATCTCGATGTCGTAGCCGTCCTTGGTGCCGTCGGCGTCCATCGAGTTCAGCAGGATCTCCCCCGCGCCCAGTTCGCAGCCCCGGCGGCACCACTCGATCGCGTCCAGGCCGGTGCCGCGCCGCCCGCCGTGCGTGGTCACCTCGAAGCCGGACGGTGTGGGCGGTTGGCCCTCGGGCACCCGGCGCGCGTCGATCGAGAGCACCAGCACCTGGTTGCCGAAGCGGTCGGCGATCTCGGCGATCAGCGCGGGGCGGGCGATCGCCGCGGTGTTCACCCCGACCTTGTCCGCACCTGCCCGCAGCAACCGGTCGACGTCATCAGCGCTGCGCACCCCGCCGCCCACCGTCAGCGGGATGAACACCTGCTCGGCGGTCCGCGACACGACCTCGTAGGTGGTCTCCCGGGAGCCCGAGGACGCGGTGATGTCGAGGAACGTCAGCTCGTCGGCGCCCTCGGCGTCGTAGCGCTTGGCCAGCTCGACGGGGTCGCCGGCGTCGCGCAGGTTCTGGAAGTTGACGCCCTTGACCACCCGGCCGGCGTCGACATCCAGGCACGGGATCACCCGGACGGCGAGACTCACCCACTCAGCCTATCGACCACTACGCCATCAGGGTGTTCGCCCTCGGGCGGGTGCGCCGCGTCCCTAGCCTCCCGGAAGGGTGACCAGGCTCACCCGGGCCTTTGGGGGATTCCATGGACAAGCGTCGCCGCCGGTGGTTCACCGGCATAGCCATCGGCTCGGCCGTGCTGCTGGTGACCGGTGTGCTCCAGCCCCTGCCGCTGAGCTTCGGCGCGGCCCACGCGGACGACGAGATCACTGTGCCGCTGCAGAACGTGATCGACAACGTCGACGGCGACCTCGGGGACCTGCAGGACGCCCTCGATGCCGCGGCCTCGGCCTCCACGGCGTTGCAGACCAACGCGACGTCGTTCCTCAGCCAGCTCAAGTCGATCGTCGCCACCGCGCCCAGCGACCCCGCTGCCGCACTGACCGCGCTGGACAGCGCGGCGGCCGCGGAGGCGCCGGCGCTGGCCGAAACCGGTCTGACGCAGGCGCTGGAACTGGCCTCGAAGGTCGTCGCACCCAGCTGCACGACCCTCGGCGCGTTGACCGGACTGCTGTCCGGTCTCGGACTGGGCGGCCTGGGATTGTCGGGGGGACTGTTGGGGTTGTTGGACTCGCTCCTCGGTCCGTTGGCCGGGCCGGTGAACCAGCTGGATTCCGCCCTGTCCAACGCCGTGCAGAACTACTACACGCTGGCCTTCACCACCCTGCTGACCCCGGTGACCCTCCCGGCCGGGGTCTCCAGTGCCCAGCAGTACGTGACGCTGGCCCAGGAGCTGCTCAGCCTGCTCAAGATGAACTGGCACACCACGTACTACCCGCCCGGCGGGGGCACGCCGGTCGTGCGCGACACCCCCGGATTCCTGGGGCTGCCCACGGTGATCGACGTCGACGGCAAGCTCGGCCCCGACGTGTGCGGACTGATGAACTACAGCACCTCGACCGGGACGGTCACCCAGTCGATCTCCCGGCTGCCGTTGACCGCCGCGTTCCCGATGGACATCGCGGGCCAGTTCCTGGACAACACCGTCTCTGCCGGTTACCTGACCCAGGGCTCAGCGGCCCCGAGCAGCTTCCAGACCACGATCACGGTCGCCGCCCTGGCCGGTGGCTCGGGTTCGGGATCGACCACGGACACCAAGCTGTCCGGAGCGGGACCGACTTTCACACAGACGGCCGGCCTCTCCTCCGCGGTGCAGTTGAGCCTGGCCTCGACCAAGCCCCCGGCGACCTACCACTTCGCGAGCAGCACGCCCGGCGGCAGCGGCGGTAGCGGAACTCAGCTGAACTACACGGGCAGCGCCCCGTCCACCAGGTTCGCCTACTCCAGCGCCCTGGGCAGCCTGCACCTGGGCGTCGCGCAGACCCCCGGCGCAACCTCGTTCGAGTACTGCACCTCCGGCAAGGGTTTCTGCAGCAACGAGCCGGCCGCGAGCACCACTACCGAGACCGGCTCCATGCACTTCCTGGCGAACCAGCAGGTCCTGGTCGACCAGACCAGCAGCGCCGGGGCCACCACCTGTCCCGCCACTGCCCTGCTCGGCGACGCGCACCTGACCGGTACCGCGCTCTACCTCGCGCAGGACCCGACGGTCGCCGCCGGGCACGTGTGGGTGGACACGGCCAACCATCCGGTCAGTGGCTGCCTCGCCACGGCCTCGACGACCGGGACGCTGCCGGCCGGTTTCCAGGCGAGTCAGCGACTCGCTTCCTGGACCGGGGGCACGATCCTGAAGCCGGGCGCCGCGGTGAAGTCCGGAACGGTGAACTGCCCGACCGGGACCACCGTGACCGGCGGCGCCGCAGGCATCCTGTTCGGCCTGTCGCGCTACTTCTGCGCCTTCCCGCCGGTCAACACGACCGCACCGTCGATCACCGGCACGCCGCTGCGCAACCAGCCGACCGCCGGGAACCTCGGGGTCTGGACGCCCGGGGCGCCCAACACGCCGACCCTGACCGAGCAGTGGCAGCTCTGCGATTCCGCCGGCGACGCCGGCAGTTGCCAGGACATCGCCGGAGCCGGCGGCACCTCGTACACCCCGTCGGTCGGCGACTACAACGCCAAGTCCACCCTGCGGTTGAAGGTCACCGGCACCAACGCCGACGGCTCGGTGGTGGCCTACTCGGCCGTCAGCCCGCAGGTGGCCCTGCCGCCGGCCCCGACCAACACCGCCGCACCGGCGATCAGCGGCACCCTCGGTTTCGGTCAGAAGCTCACTGCGAGCTCCGGCACCTGGACGCCGCCGAACGGCCTGGGCTTCACCTACCAGTGGTACACATGCCCCGGCCAGTCGACGGCGAACTGCACCGCGGTGGCCACCGGGCCGACCTACACGACCGCCGGCGGCAACACGAACTACTACGTCATGGTCGCCGTGACGGCGACCGATGCATCGGCGCAGACCGGTACGGCGAACAGCACCTTCGCCTACATCCCGCCGACACCGACGTCGGTCACCGCCCCGGCGATCCTCGACGGAGCGACGGTGGCGACCGGCGGGCAGGTCTTCGTCGGCGACACGTTGAGCATCCAGAACCCGAGCAGCGACTGGACCAACGCGGCCGGCTTCACCTACCAGTGGCAGCACTGCGACAGCGGCAACCACTGCGCCACGGTGGCCACCACGCCGACCTACAAGGTCGCCGCGGGCGACAAGGGCGACACCCTGCTGGTCGCGGTGACCGCGACCAACCCGGACGGCACCCTGACGGTCCCGACGGCGGCCACCGGCACCGTCATCGTCAACGCACTGGCCGCGATCGCCCCGGCCCAGGTGCCGGACGGCACCGTCAACGCCTCCGCGCCCAGCAGCACCGGGACCACCTACCTCGGCGGGTCCTTCGACACCGTCGGTCCTCAGGTCGGCAACGCCGGCCAGGTCCCGGGCAGCAGCGCCACGGAGCCGACCAACTACGCCCCGAGCCTGGCCGCGATGGTCAGCGGCGGCACGGTCAACGCCGTGGCCTCCGACACCACCGGGGGTTACTTCCTCGGCGGTTCTTTCACCTCCGTGCTGGGCACCCCCTGCCCGGTGGTCGCCCACATCACCTCGGCCGGTGCGCTGGACCCGACCTACTGCGAGCCGTCGTTGGGCGGCACGGCTGACGCACTGGACTACGTGGTCAACGGGAAGATCAACTCCGCCGGCAGCGCGGTTCCGATCAACCTGCTCGCCGTGGGGGGCAATTTCGGTGCCGGCCACAGCCTGGCCCTGCTCGACAGCACCGGGCTGGCGACCTTCCCGGCCCAGCCGAACGGGACCGTCAACACGATCACCGACGACGGCAGTTCGGCGGACTTCTTCTACGGCGGTGCCTTCACGCAGATCGGTTCGGCCCCGGCGGGCAACCTGGGCGCGGTCATGCTCACCGCGGCTCCGTCGGCCGGCAGCGCGCCGCCTCTGGTGACGGGTGCCTACCCCGGGTTCGCCACCTGCGCCACCTGCACCGGGGCGGTCGTCAACACGATGACCGCGACGTTGGCCGGCCTGACGCCGGAGATCCTCTTCGGAGGCACTTTCGACACGGTGCGCACGACCGACGCGAACTACGCGGCAACCGGAACCGCGGTCGGGCGCAACAACGTCGCGGCAATCTCGGAGGCCAACCCGGGCGCGCAGGTCCTCAGCGGCTGGGCCCCGAACCCGAACGGTGCGATCACCGCGATCTCCACCGTCTCGATCTCCGGCATCGTCTACCTGGCCGGGAGCTTCAACACCCTGGTCAATGGCACGTCGACCTTCCCCGGCTACCAGGGCCTGGCCGAGTACGGCATCAAGAGCGGAGGTACCGCGGCCAACACCTCCGGTACCGCCTCGACGAGCAGCCCGAACACCATGTGGAAGCCGATGGTGGACAACGGCCAGGTTCTTTCCATGGTCACCGAGAGCAGCCTCGCCAAGGACGCCGGTGTGTACCTGGCCGGCAGCTTCACCTCGATCAGCGGCGTCTCCCGGCACCGCCTGGCGCACCTGGCAATTCCCGCCACGACCAACCCGGGCCCCGATGGCTGGAACCCGAACGCGGGCCGGACCGTGCGGGCGATCGCCCGACCGGCCTCGGGCCCGGTGATCCTGGCCGGCGGTGACTTCCAGGTCCTCGGCGGCACCACCCAGCTCAACGCGGCCGAACTGAACACCAACGGCACGTTCACCGGCTGGGCCCCGAACCCGGACGGACCGGTGAACGCGATCGCGGTCAACGGCACGACCGTCTACCTCGGTGGTTCGTTCGCCCACATCGGCGCCGGGGCCGCGACGGATCTGGCCGCGGTGACCGCCGCCGGCGCACTCGCGGCCGTAAGCCCGAACGCGGACGGGCCTGTGTCCGCGTTGACCGTGGCGAACGGGATCGTCTACGTCGGCGGATCGTTCGGCCACGTCGGCGGGGCAGCTCACAGCGACCTCGCCGCACTGAGCAGCAGCGGCACTGTCACCGGCTGGAACCCGTCGGTAGGCGGGACCAACCCGACGGTGTCGGCGATCGCGGTGAACGGCAGCACCGCCTACGTCGGCGGCAGCTTCACCTCCGCCGGCGGGCAGGCACGGAGCAATGTGGCCGCGATCGACACCGGCAGCGGCCTGGCGACGAACTGGAACCCGGGCGCGAGCGGACCGGTCGACGCGCTCGCGGTCAGCTCGAGCACGCTTTACGCGGGGGGCTCGTTCAACACGGCCGCCGGAGCCGTGGTGTCGAACGCGGCCGGGATCGACCTGGGCAGCGGCGTGGTCACCTGGAATCCGAACGCGAACGGGATCGTTCGGACGTTGGCCCTTCTCGGCCCGACCGTCCTCGCCGGCGGCGATTTCACCACGATCGGCGGCGCGAACCGGTCCTTCGTCGCTCAGTTGGACGGTTCCGGGAACGCGATCGGCTTCAACCCGGCGCCCAACGCACCGGTCTACTCGGTTCTGTCGACCACGGCCTCCGACGGCAACCCGCTGGTCGGGATCTTCGGGGCGTTCACCGCCATCGCCGGCAGCCTGACCGACGGCTACGGCTTCTTCGGCGGCTGAGGCCGGCCGGCGGCGGTGTCGCTCAGGACACCGCCGCCAACGCCTCCTCCAGCGTGAAGGCCCCGGCGTACAGCGCCTTGCCGACGATCGCGCCCTCGACGCCCAGGGGCACGAGAGCTGCGATCGCCCGGATGTCGTCCAGGCTGGAGACGCCGCCGGAGGCGACCACCGGCCGGTCGGTGCGGGAGCAGACCTCGCGCAGCAGGTCCAGATTCGGGCCGCGGAGGGTGCCGTCCTTGGTCACGTCGGTGACGACGTACCGGGCGCAGCCCTCGGAGTCCAGGCGGGCCAGCACGTCGTAGAGCTCGCCGCCGTCCCGCGTCCAACCCCGGCCGGACAACGTGGTGCCGCGGACGTCCAGGCCGATCGCCACCCGGTCGCCCCAGCGGGCGATCGCCGAGGCGCACCAGACCGGGTCCTCCAACGCGGCGGTGCCGATGTTGACCCGCGCACAGCCGGTGGCCATCGCGGCCTCCAGCGACTCGTCGTCGCGGATGCCTCCGCTCATCTCGACCTTCACGTCGAGCTTGGCCACGACCGTGTGCAGCAGGTCGCGGTTGGAGCCGCGGCCGAAGGCGGCGTCGAGGTCGACCAGGTGGATCCACTCGGCGCCGGCCGACTGCCAGGCCAGTGCGGCGGCCAACGGGTCGCCGTAGGCGGTCTCCGAACCGGCCGCGCCCTGAACCAGGCGCACCGCCTGTCCGTCGGCGACGTCGACGGCGGGAAGCAACTCCAGATGTGCTGGCATGCGAGGGAGGTTATCCAAGAGGTCGGTGTGAGCAGCGCCATGTTCAGCGGTCGAACAGCAACCGGGAGAGCACCGGCCCGGTGAGCAACGTGAACACCAGGACCAAGGCGCTGATCGCGAAGCTACGACCGAGGAACCAGGCGGCGATCTGGACCAGGCCCGCAACGGCAAGGAGCACCCGGTTGCGAGCCCGGCGGCGCGCGGCCAGCACCCCGGTCGGCCGGGACCGACCAGCCGGGAACAGCCCCCGCAGGCGGCCGATCAGTGCCTGCCGGCGAGCGGCCCGGGCGGCCCGTGCGCTGCGGTCGGCCGCCCGCGCGGCGATCTCGCGTTCGCGTTCGGCGCGCCGCTGCGCCCGCTCCTTAGCCATTCTGATGCATCGTCAGTTCTGTGTTTCAGTTCCGGCGTCGACTCGTCGCAAGCTCGGCCTCGCCGGGCCGTTCACAGGGTCCGGAGCCAGTTCTCCAGCAGGCGCGCGCCGGCGTCTCCGGACTTCTCCGGGTGGAACTGGGTCGCGCACAGCGTCCCGTTCTCCACCGCGGCGACGAACGGCTCGCCGTGCCGGGCCCAGGTCACCGTCGGCGGGACGTCCGGCGGGCTCACCGGCAGCGTCCACTCCCGGGCCGCGTAGGAGTGCACGAAGTAGAACCGCTCCCCCGCGACCCCCTCGAACAGCACGCTCTTCGCCGGAGCCTCGACGGTGTTCCACCCCATGTGCGGAAGCACCGGGGCGTGCAGGCGTTCGACCACCCCGGGCCATTCGGCGCAGCCCTCGCTGGTCACCCCGTGCTCGACGCCGCGTTCGAACAGCACCTGCATGCCCACGCAGATCCCGAGCACCGGACGCCTGCCGGCCAGTCGCCGACCGACGATCTCCGGGCCTTCCACCTTCCGCAACCCGGCCATGCAGGCCGCGTAGGCCCCCACCCCGGGCACCACCAGGCCGTCGGCGTTCTCCGCCGTGGCCCGGTCGGCCGTGACGGTGACCTGCGCACCGACGCGCTCCAACGCCCGCTGCGCGGAGCGCAGATTGCCCGACCCGTAGTCGAGCACCACAACCCGTTTCCCGCTCACCCCGCGCGCCACATCACAGGGTGCCCTTGGTCGAGGGGATGCCGGTCTCGCGCGGGTCGAGCGCGACTGCGTCGCGCAGCGCCCGGGCCACGCCCTTGAACTGCGCCTCGGCGATGTGGTGGGCGATCCGACCGCGCAGCACGTCGATGTGCAACGTGATCTGGGCGGAGTTCACGAACGACTCCCAGACGTGGCGGGTCAGGGTGGTGTCGTACTCACCGATCATCGGGGCCTGGCCCTCGGGCTCGGAGTGCACCAGGTACGGCCGGCCGGACAGGTCGAGCGCGACCTGGACCAGCGTCTCGTCCAACGGCACCAACGAGTTCGCGAACCGGCGCACGCCGACCTTGTCGCCCAGCGCCTGCCGGAACGCCGTACCCAGCGCGATCGCGGTGTCCTCGACGGTGTGGTGCGAGTCGATGTGCAGGTCGCCCTCGGTCTTCACGGTCAGGTCGAACAGACCGTGCTTGCCCAACTGGGAAAGCATGTGGTCGTAGAAGCCGATCCCGGTGGAGATCTCCAAGCGGCCCGTGCCGTCGAGGTCGACCTCGACCAGCACCGAGGACTCCTTCGTGACCCGCTCGACCCGACCGGTCCTGCGCCTACCTGACATGGCGTCAGTTTCCTTCCTGGGCGAAGAGCCCGGGCTGTGTCTTGCGCACCTGCCGTACCGCATCGAGAAACGCGTCGTTCTCGGCCGGGGTGCCCGCGGTGACCCGCAGCCAGCCGGGCAGGCCGACGTCGCGGATCAGCACGCCACGGTCGAGCACGGCCTGCCACACCGCGGCCGCGTCGGTGAGCCCCCCGAACAGCACGAAGTTGGCGTCCGAGGGCACCACGACCAGCCCGTCGCCACGCAGTTCGTCGACGAGTCGGTCGCGCTCGGTCCGCAACGCGGCCACCGTGCGCAGCAGGTCGATCCGATGCCGCAACGCGACGCGGGCGGCGACCTGGGTGAGCTCGGACAGGTGATAGGGCAGCCGGACCAGCAGCAGGCAGTCGACCAGTTCCGGGTCGGCGGCCAGGTAGCCCAGTCGCAGCCCGGCCATCGCGAACGCCTTCGACATAGTGCGCGAGACCACCAGACGCTTGCGGCCGGGCAGCAGGGTCAACGCGCTCGGGACGCCGTCGCGGGCGAACTCGGCGTAGGCCTCGTCGACCACCACGATCCCGGGCGCCGCGGCGTAGACCGCCTCGATCACCGCCAGCGGCAATGAGGTGCCGGTGGGGTTGTTCGGCTAGGTCAGGAACACCACGTCGGGCCGGTGCTGCTCGACCTGCTCCACGACCCGGGCCGGGTCGAGGGTGAAGTCGTCCTCGCGGAACCCGCTCACCCAGCCGGTCCCGGTGGCCACCGCGATCAGTCGGTGCATCGTGTAGGAGGGTTCGAAGCCCAGCGCGCTGCGCCCGGCGCCGCCGAAGGCCATCAGGATCTGCTGGATGATCTCGTTCGACCCGTTGGCCGCCCAGATCTGACGGCTGGTCAGATCGTGGCCCAGGTACTCAGCCAGCTCGGCCCGCAACGCGTCGGCGTCGCGGTCCGGGTACCGGTTCAGGGTCAGCGCCAGGTCCTGGACGGCGCTCGCCAGGTCGGCGGCCAGCGCGACCGAGGGCCCGTACGGGTTCTCGTTCGTGTTCAGCCGGACCGCGACGTCCAGCTGGGGCGCCCCGTAGGCGCTGCGTCCTCGCAGGTCGTCCCGCAGCGGCAGGGAGGTCTCCACCGGCTCAGGTCTCCCGAGCCGATTCACGGTGTGACAGCCGCACTCGAACCGCGTTGACGTGCGCGAGAAGCTTCTCGGCTCCGCCCAGGGCCTCGATGTGGCCGGCCACCTCGGTCAGGGCGGGCTTGTCGTACTCGACGATGTGCACGCTGCGCAGGAAGGAGTGCACCGACAGGCCGCCGGTGTGGCGAGCGGTTCCGCCGGTCGGCAGCACGTGGTTCGACCCGGCCAGGTAATCCCCGAGGCTCACCGGCGAGTACGGGCCCACGAAGATCGCGCCGGCGTTGCGGACCCGCCGGGCGACCGCGGCCGCGTCGGCAGTGAGGACCTCGAGGTGCTCGGCGGCCCAGTCGTCGACGACGGCCAGCCCGGCCACCAGATCGTCGACCAGGACCAGCGCCGACTGGTTGGCCAGCGCGGAGTCGACCTGGACCGTGTTCAGCGAGACCCCCCGCTGCTTGGCCACCTCGCCCTGGACGGCCTCGACCAGTTCCGCGGAGTCGGTGACCAGCATCGCGGCCGCGTTCTCGTCGTGCTCGGCCTGCGAGATCAGGTCGGCCGCGACGTACGCCGGGTCCGCGCCCGCGTCGGCCAGCACCGCGATCTCGGTGGGGCCGGCCTCGGCGTCGATCCCGATGACGCCCTTCAACAGGCGCTTGGCCGCGGCCACGTAGACGTTGCCCGGGCCGGTGACCAGGTCGACCCGCTCGCACTCCGCCGTGCCGTACGCGAACATCGCGACCGCCTGGGCGCCGCCGGCCGCGTAGACCTCCTCGACGCCGAGCAGAGCACAGGCGGCGAGCACCACCGGGTGCGGCCAGCCGTCGTTGTCGCGCTGCGGCGGCGAGGTGACCGCCAGCGACTCGACCCCGGCGACCTGGGCGGGCACGACGTTCATGACCACGCTCGACGGGTACGCAACGACACCTCCGGGCACGTACAGCCCGACGCGACGCACCGGCACCCAACGTTCGGTGACCACCCCACCCGGCGCGACCTCCACGACGGCGTCCGGGTGCCGCTGCGCGGAATGCACGATGCGGGCTCGGCGCGCGGCCTCCTCCAGCGCCAGCCGCACGACCGGGTCGAGATCGACCAGCGCCTTCTCCAGCACCTCGGCCGGGACGCGGGTGCTTGCCGGGCGGACGCCGTCGAAGCGCTCCGCATAGTCGAGCAGTGCGGCCACGCCCCGCTCGCGGACGTCGGCACAGATCGGGCGGACGGAGTCCAGGGTCGTCTCGACGTCGGCCGCGGCACGGGGCAGCAGCTCGCGGGGTACGTCGCCGGGCGTGCGGATCTGGCGGCCGCGCAGGTCGAGAACTCGGATCACCAGCCAATTCTACGGTCGCGCGGCTTCGCGAACCGGTAGCGAGGCGGACCGTCGGGCCCCCGACTGCATTTGGCGGCCATGTCCGGGCGGTCGGCGCCGCCATAGGCTGTGGGGCGTGCGCGAACGCCTCCCGCTGTTCCCGTTGGGGACGGTCCTGTTTCCCGGGTTGCTGCTGCCGCTGCACGTCTTCGAGTCCCGCTACCGCACGTTGGTGGCAGACCTGGCCCCGGACGGATCCCCCGGTGGGGTCTTCGGCGTGATAGCCATCCGGGCCGGCCGCGAGAGCGGGGCCGACGATCCGCCGGCCCTGCATCCGATCGGTTGCGCCACCCGGATCCGCGACGTGGAGTCGTTGCCCGACGGCCGCTTCGACCTGGTGACCTCGGGGACCCGACGGTTCCGGCTGCACGAGGTCGACGCCTCCGGGCGGTACCTGGTGGGCGCGGTCGAGTGGTTGCCCGAGGAGCCGGGCGACGCGTCCCCGGCCCTGTGCGCCGCAGTGGGCCGGGCCTACGGCGCCTACCGCGACCTGCTCCTGGCGGTGGCCGGACAGGTGCCCCGGATGTCCGGCCCGCTGCCGGCCGACCCGGTGGTGCTCTCCTACCTGGTGGGTGCCGCGATGCTGCTGGACGTGCGCGACAAGCAGGCCCTGCTCGAGGCTGACGACGCCGCCGAGCGACTACGCGTGGTGCTCCGCCTGCTCCACCGGGAGCGCGGAATCCTCGACCGGATCCCCTCCGTCCCCGGCACCGAGCTCCTCTCCGGCTCCACCAACCCCAACTGACGGCTGCTCCTGAGCGTCGGCGGGCTCGGTGTCGGACTGCTCGGCCTCCCCCTCCGCTTCCGCCTCGGCCGGCCGGGCCGGTCGTTCGAGGCCCGCGATCAGGCACACGTAGGACAGCAGCACGCCCACCGGCCAGGCCAGCAGGACGGCGTGCGCCTTGACGTTGATCATCGCGTGCACGGTCGACCCGTCGGCGGCGCCGAGGGCCGCCAGCGCGATCGGCGGCGGACCGGAGTCGACGCCGACATGCTTGGCGATCAGTGAGCCGAGCATCGCGGCGCCGGTGAGCCCGAGCATCGCGGGCAGCGCCCGTCGGTAGCGCCAGTAACCGAGCCCGCCGGCTATCAGACCGGCCAGCAGACCGATCGTCAGGAACCACGTGTCGTCGCCGATGAACTGGTCGGTGTCCTGGTTGTTGAGGTAGATCGAGCCGCCGAGGTTGATGTACGTCGGGGCCGGCGCGAGCTTCTCCCACAGCATGCCCACGTACGGGGCGACCCCGAGCAGCAAAGCCCCCGGGAACAGCGCGTTCCACAACACGCGGAGCACACGATTGGAGCGCAACCGGGCGACGGGGTTGCGCGCTCGGTCGCTCATCCGCCTAGTTGACCACAACGGGGGCGGTCCGACGGAGGCGACGCCCGCGCGCGGGAGATCCTCATCGCTCAACGAGCGACGGTCGACGCCCGCGACGAAGTGCCCGGGGCACCCGAATGGTCGTGCCGGGATACGGGTACCAGATTCGCGACCATCAGCGCCGCCGCGAGGACCACCACGACCGCGCAGCAGGCCAGCGCCAGACGGGTCAGCCGGCCGGCCCTCCGAGGCCTGCCGATCCGTCTGGACGCCACGGCCGTCTGAGGTGTTCGCCGGTGGTCGAGCTTCCGCTGCGGCACCACCGGCAACGACCGTTCGCGTTCGCTGCCGAGGCGATTCGGCTTGCTGACCACCGGGAACACATTGACCACTGTCCCCCCGCGCAATCGGCGACGCCAAGACGCGCCGCAGGCTTCTGGCCGCTCGACGGGCGAGTCGATCCGAACAGAGGAGTAACGAGCCCGGCGCACCGGACACTCCGGGCCTGCGCCGAACTGCCGCAGAGATCTTCCCCGCAGGTGGGAGCCCTGCTCAGCCCAGGCAGGACGAGCCGAGCAACGCCTTCAGGTCGCCCATCAGGGCCGGGGACGGCGTGACCCGCGGCCCATTTCCCAGCCGCATCACGGTCGTCCGGGCGCTGGCCTCCAGATGCAGGTGCACCTCGACCGTGCCGGGGTGGCTGGCCAGCACCTCGCGCAGCCGTTCGACCAGTGGCGGCGTGCACCGTACGGCGGGCAGCCGGACCGAGACCGGACCCGAGGCCGTGCGGGACACGTCGGGCAGGCTGAGCTCCGCGGCGACGATCCGCGGCACGTCCTCCCGCCGGTCCAGCCGACCCTTGACCGCTACCACGGTGTCCTCGGCCAGCAACTGACCCACCTGCGAGTGGACCGCCGGGAAGAACATGCACTCGATCGCACCCCCCAGGTCCTCCACGGTCGCGATCGCCCACGCGTTGCCCTGCTTCGTCAGCTTGCGTTGCAGCCCGGTCACCAGCCCGGCGACGACGATCATCGAGCCGTCGGCCCGGTCCTCAGCCTCGGTGAGCGACGCGATCGGGCAGTCGGCCACGGCAGCCAGCACGGCCTCGATGCCCAGCAAGGGGTGGTCGGACACGTAGAGCCCGAGCATCTCGCGCTCGTAGGCCAGCAGCGCCGCCTTCTCCCACTCCGCCTCGGGGATGGAGACGTCGAACGTCGTGTCAACTGTGTCGGCGTTCGAACTGTCGTCGAAGGCGCCGAACAACGAATCCTGCCCGATTGCCTCGTTGCGCTTCACGTCGATGATCGCGTCGATCGCGCGCTCGTGGACCAGCATCAGGCCGCGACGCGAGTGGTTGAGCGAGTCGAACGCCCCGCCCTTGACCAGCGACTCGATCGTCTTCTTGTTGCACACCCCGGCCGGCACCTTGCGCAGGAAGTCCTGGAAGTCGGTGAACCGGCCCTCCTTGGTGCGGGCCTCCACGATCCCGGCGACCACGTTCGCGCCGACGTTCCGGATCGCCGAGAGGCCGAACAGGATGTCCGTGCCGCGCGGGGTGAAGTTGGCGTCGGAGGAGTTCACGTCCGGCGGGAGGACCTTGATGCCCATCCGACGGCACTCGTTCAGGTACAGCGCAGACTTGTCCTTGTCGTCGCGCACGCTGGTGAGCAGGCCGGCCATGTACTCGGCCGGGTAGTTCGCCTTCAGGTAGGCGGTCCAGTAGGAGACCAGGCCGTAGCCGGCTGTGTGCGCCTTGTTGAAGGCGTAGTCGGAGAACGGGACGAGGATGTCCCACAGGGTCTTGATCGCCGCCTCGGAGTACCCGTTGGCGCGCATGCCCCCGGAGAAGGGGATGTACTCCTTGTCGAGGATCTCCTTCTTCTTCTTGCCCATCGCCCGGCGGAGCAGGTCGGCCGCGCCGAGGGAGTACCCGGCGAGCTTCTGGGCGATCGCCATGACCTGTTCCTGGTAGACGATCAGACCGTAGGTGTCGCCGAGGATCTCGGCCAACGGCTCGGCAAGCTCCGGGTGGATCGGCACCACCGGCTTGCGGCCGTTCTTGCGGTCCGCGTAGTCGTTGTGGGCGTTGGCGCCCATCGGCCCCGGCCGGTACAGCGCCAGCACCGCGGAGATGTCCTCGAAACTGTCGGGAACCATCGAGCGCAGCAGCGAGCGCATGGGGCCGCCGTCGAGCTGGAACACCCCGAGGGTGTCGCCGCGGGCCAGCAGTTCGTAGGCCTTGCGGTCGGTGAGTTCGAGCTTCTCCAGAACCAACCGCTCGCCGCCGTTGAGCGCGATGTTGAAGAGGCAGTCGTCGAGCACGGTGAGGTTGCGCAGGCCCAGGAAGTCCATCTTCAGCAGGCCGAGGGACTCGCAGGCGCCCATGTCGAACTGGGTGATGATCGCGCCGTCCTGCTCACGGCGCTGGATGGGGATGACGTCGAGCAGCGGCTCGGCGGACAGGATCACCCCGGCCGCGTGGACCCCCCACTGCCGCTTGAGCCCTTCCAGGCCCTTGGCGGTGTCGACCACCTTGCGGACGTCGGGATCCGACTCGTAGAGCGAACGGAACTCGCCGGCCTCGCCGTACCGCTTGTGGTCCGGGTCGAAGATCCCGGACAGCGGGATGTCCTTGCCCATCACGGCCGGCGGCATCGTCTTGGTGATGCGATCACCCATCGCGAACGGGTATCCGAGCACCCGGGAGGCGTCCTTGATCGCGGCCTTGGCCTTGATCGTGCCGTAGGTGATGATCTGCGCGACGTATTCCTCGCCATAGGTCGCGGTGGCGTAACGGATCATGTCGGCCCGTCGACGCTCGTCGAAGTCCAGGTCGATGTCGGGCATCGAGATGCGTTCCGGGTTGAGGAATCGCTCGAAGATCAGGCCGTGCGCCAGCGGGTCCAACTCGGTGATGCCCATGGCGTACGCGATCAGTGCACCGGCCGCCGAACCACGGCCCGGCCCGACCCGAATCCCGTTGTCCTTGGCGTACTGCACGAGATCCGCGGTGACCAGGAAGTACCCCGGGAACCCCATCTTGATGATCATGTCGACCTCGTAGGCCGCCTGATCGACGTGGGTCTGGGGAACCTGGCCGTCGAAGCGGGCCGCCAGCCCGCGCTCGACCTCCTTGCGCAGCCAGGACTCCTCGGTCTCCCCGGCGGGCACGGGGAAACGGGGCATCAGATTCCTTGCGGCGAAGGACATCTGACAGCGTTCGGCGATCAGCAGGGTGTTGTCGCACGCCTCGCGCAGGCCGTACTGGTCCTGCCACAATGCCCGCATCTCGGCCGGGCTCTTGAGGTAGAAGTCCTGCGCGTCGAACTTGAAGCGGTTCGGGTCGGCCAGCGTCTTGCCGGACTGCACGCACAGCAGCACCTCGTGCGCGGCAGCGTCCTCCGCGGCGGCGTAGTGCAGGTCGTTCGTCGCCACCAACGGCAGGTTCAGGTCCTTGGCCAGCCGCATGAGGCCGTCGTGGGCCCGCTTCTCGATGCCGATGCCGTGGTCCATCAGCTCGCAGAAGAAGTTCTCCACGCCGAAGATGTCGCGGAACTCCCCGGCGCTCTGCCGTGCCTTCTCGTAGTTGCCGATGCGCAGCCAGGTCTGGATCTCACCGGACGGGCATCCGGTGGTCGCGATCAGGCCGCGGCCGTACTTCTCCAGCAGTTCCCGGTCGGCCCGGGGCTTGTAGAAGAACCCCTCCAGGCTGGCCCGCGAGGACAACCGGAACAGGTTGTGCATGCTCTCGGTGTTGGTCGCCAGCAAAGTCATGTGCGTGTAGGAACCCGACCCGGAGACGTCGTCCTCGCCACCGTCGGCCCAGCGCACGCGGGTGCGATCGCGCCGGTCCGTGCCCGGGGTCAGGTAGGCCTCCATGCCGACGATCGGTTTGATCCCCGCCGCGTCGGCCTTCTTCACGAAGTCGTACGCGCCGAACACGTTGCCGTGGTCGGTCATGGCCAGCGCGGGCATCCCCATGCGCTCGCACCCGGCGAACAAGTCGTCGAGCCGGGCCGCGCCGTCGAGCATCGAGTACTCGGTGTGCACGTGCAGGTGCACGAACGAGTCGTTGCGACCGTTCCCGGACGGGGTACTCACGGGCGGCGGACCGGGAGTTGGTTCATGTCGCGCACATTAGTCGGCGCCCCCGACAAATGCCGTTTCGCCGGCGCGTCGCTCAACCTTGCGCGACGATCTCCAACGCGTGCGCCAGGTCGGCCGGGTAGGTGCTATCGAAGCTCATCCACTCCCCTGTGTCGGGGTGCTCGAAGCCCAGGTGCGCAGCGTGCAGCCACTGCCGTTCCAGTCCCAGCCGCGCGGACAGCGTCGGGTCGGCACCGTAGGTCGTGTCGCCTACGCACGGGTGGCGCAGCGCGGCCATGTGCACCCGGATCTGGTGCGTCCGGCCGGTCTCCAGCTTGATGCGCAGCAGGCTGGCGTGCCGGAAGGCCTCGAGCGTCTCGTAGTGGGTGACGCTGGGCTTGCCGCCCGCCTCCTCCGAGATCACCGCCCACCGCCAGTCTTGCTTGGGGTGGCGGCCGATCGGGGCGTCCACGGTGCCCCGGCTCGGGTCGGGATAGCCCTGGACCAGGGCGTGGTAGACCTTCTCGACCGTGCGTTCCTTGAACGCCCGCTTCAGCAGTGTGTAGGCGCGTTCGGACTTCGCGACGACCATCAGCCCGCTGGTCCCGACGTCCAGTCGGTGCACGACGCCCTGCCGTTCGGCGGCGCCGCTGGTGGAAACCCGGTAACCGGCCGCGGCCAGCCCCCCGATCACCGTCGGGCCCGTCCAACCCGGGCTGGGGTGCGCGGCCACGCCGACCGGCTTGTCGACCACGACCAGGTGCTCGTCGTCGTGGACGATCACCATCCCCTCGACGCGCTCGGCGACCACGTCGACGACCTCGCGGCGCGGCGCGGGCAGGGTCACCTCCAGCCAGGCCCCGGCCCGCAGCCGGTCGGACTTGGCCAGTTCGACCCCGTCCAACTGCACCTGGCCGGAGGCGGCGAGATCGGCGGCCACGGATCGGCTCAACCCGAACAGGCGCGCCAGGGCGACGTCGACCCGAACGCCGGCAAGACCGTCCGGCACCGGCATGGCCCGGTTCTCCCCCTCGCCCACGTCCGCGAGGTCAGCGTCGCCGGCGACGACCGGAGATCGGCACGTTGCGCAGGGCCAGCACGACAATGAGGATCCCGGCCAGGCAGATGGAGGCGTCGGCCAGGTTGAAGATCGGCCACCCCGGGAGGTCGATCCAGTCGACGACCCGGCCGCGCAGCGGACCGGGCGAGCGGGACAGTCGGTCGGTCAGGTTGCCCAGCGAGCCGCCGAGCAGCAGCCCGAGCGCGACCGCCCAGGGCAGGCTGCCGAGCCGGCGGGCGACCCGCAGCACGGCGCCGATCACCGCGGCTGTCACCAGCGTGAACAGCACCGTGGAGCCGAGGTCGAGGCCGAAGGCAGCGCCGGGGTTGCGAATCAAGCGCAGGCTGAGGCCGGTGTGACGGATGGGAAGCGGGCTGTCCTCGCTGAGCGAGGCCACCACCAAGAACTTGGTGACCACGTCGCACAGGTAGGCGAGCAACGCGACCCAGAGCAGGACCACGATCCGCGGCATGCGTGCAGCAGCCAGCGGCGCCACCAGGCTCAACCGCGGCGAATCGGCGGGGCGCGGCGCGGTTTCCCGGCTCAGCGCGGCGTCCGTCATGGGGTCAGAGTCTCACGCGGCGACGGGTGGCAAATATCCGGTACGTCACAAATGTTGGCCGGCTCTCACATTGGAGATCGCCGGGATTCAGCGCCGCTCCTCGCGTTGCTTGCACGCCATGCACAGGGTTGCCCGCGGGAATGCCTGGAGCCGCTCCTTGCCGATCGGCGCTCCGCAGGACTCGCAGGCGCCGTACGTGCCGTCGGCCAGCCGGGCCAGGGCCCGCTCGTCCTGCTGGAGCATGTCCATGGCGTTGTTCGCCAGGGACATCTCGTGCTCGCGCTCGAAGGTCTTGCTACCTGCGTCGGCCTGGTCCTCACCGGCGCCGTCGCCGTAGTCGACGAGCAGTGACTCACGCTCGTGCCGGGCCAGGTCTATCTCGGTCTGCAGCCGCTCGACGTCGGCCAGCAGCTCCTCGCGCACCGCCTGGATCTCGCCCCGCGACCACTTTGCCAGCGGGACCTTGACGGGTTCCGGGGGCGCCGCGGCGGGCGCGCGCGTGGCCGTCGGGACTGGCGTGCTCGGCGGCGCGGCCGCAGCCGCGCCCGACTGCTTCGCCGCGACCGCCTGAACCGGGGTCTTGGCCGAGGCGGCCTTGGTTGCTGCGGGCCTGGTCGGGGCGGTCCTGACCGGAGCCGCCTTGGTGGGGGCAGCCGCGCGGGTGGTCGACTTCGCGGGCGCCGCCTTGGCGGCAGGCTTGGCCGCAGCCTTGATCGGCGCAGCCTTGGTCGGCGCAGCCTTCTTGGCGATCGCCTTCGCGGGCGCGGCCTTCGCCGGAGCAGCCTTCGCCGGTGCCGCCTTCTTCGCGGGGGCAGCCTTCACCGGCGCCGCCTTCTTCGCGGGGGCAGCCTTCACCGGAGCAGCCTTCTTCGCCACGGCCCGCGCCGGGGCAGCCTTGACGGGGGCCGGCTTCTTCGCGACGGCCTTCGCCGGCGCCGCCTTCGCCGGAGCAGCCTTCGCCGGAGCCGCCTTCTTCGCCACCGCCTTCGCCGGCGCAGCCTTCACCGGTGCCGGCTTGGTGGGCGCCGCCTTCTTGGCGATGGCCTTGCTCGGGGCGGTCCGGGCGGCCGCTGGTCGGACGGCGGCCTTGGCGGCAGGCTTCGCTGCAGCCGACTTACCGGTCGCGGTCTTGCGCGCGGGAGCCGCCGATTTGGCCGGCGTGGACTCACTCGCCCGGGTGGCGCGCGCTGGGGCAGGACGGCCTGCCTTGGCTGCCGCGCTTCGGGTGGTAGCCCGTTCGCCGCTGCTGACCATGCCGTGACCTGCCCTTCTGGGGCGCTACCGTGCTTCCGGGTGCCGACGTGCGGGCACTATAGGTGACCCGGGAAACCGTGATCTACAACTCTGGTCACCTCATTTTTCCCGGTGTCGTCCGCCGGCTCGGACGGCCGAGCGGCGGGCGCCTCCCTGCGCTAGGGTCGAGCGCGCGTGACCGTGACCGCGCCGCGCGGTCACTCTGTGTCGCGGTCAGGGCAGCGGCGCCGACGGGCGCGCGGCAATTTCGCTCCTCGGAGGTCATCGCCTGTGTACCGCCACGTCCCCCCGCAGGTCGACCTCCCCGCCCTGGAGCATGAGGTACTCGCGTTCTGGGCTGCGCAGGACGTCTTCAACCGTTCGCTGGAGGCCACCGCCGAGGGCGCGGCGTGGACCTTCTACGAGGGCCCGCCCACCGCCAACGGAATGCCCGGCACCCACCACGTCGAGGCCCGGGTCTTCAAGGACGTCTTCCCGCGGTTCAAGACCATGAAGGGCTTCCACGTCCACCGGAAGGCCGGCTGGGACTGCCACGGCCTGCCCGTCGAGCTGGCCGTGGAGAAGGAGCTGGGCTTCTCCGGCAAGGGCGAGATCGAGGCCTACGGGGTCGCGGAGTTCAACGCGAAGTGCCGCGCCTCGGTGGTCCGCCACGTGGGCGCGTTCGCCGAGATGACCGAGCGGATGGGCTACTGGGTCGACCTGTCCACCGCCTACTGGACGATGGACAGCGCCTACGTCCAGAGCGTCTGGTGGTCGCTGGCCAAGATCTTCGACGACGGCCGACTGGTGCAGGACCACCGTGTCGCGCCGTACTGCCCGCGCTGCGGGACCACGCTGTCCGACCACGAGCTGGCCCAGGGCTACGAGACCGTCGTGGACCCCTCGGTCTACGTCCGGTTCCCGGTTACCTCAGGCCCGCACGCAGGGGCCGCGGACCTGCTGGTGTGGACGACCACCCCGTGGACGCTGGTCTCCAACACCGCCGTCGCGGTCCGTCCCGACGTCACGTACTGCCTGGTCGACGCCGGTTCGGGAACCCCGGTCGTACTCGCCGAACCGCTGGTCGAGGCGGTGCTCGGCGAGGACACCAAGACGCTGGCCCGTTTCCCGGGATCGGAGATGGAGGGCTGGCACTACAGCCGGCCGTTCGAGCTGGTGGCGTTCCCGCCGGAGGTCGACGCCCACTACGTGGTGACCGCCGACTACGTCACCACCGACGACGGCACCGGCCTGGTCCACCAGGCCCCCGCGTTCGGCGCCGAGGACCTCGAGGTGTGCCGCCGGTACGGCCTGCCGGTGGTCAATCCGATCCGCCCCGACGGCCACTTCGCCGAGGACGTCGCACTGGTCGGCGGGGTGTTCTTCAAGACCGCCGACACAGCGTTGGTCGCCGATCTGGCGGCCCGCGGCCTGCTGTTCCGGCACCTGCCGTACGAGCACCCGTACCCGCACTGCTGGCGGTGTCACACACCGCTCGTCTACTACGCCCAGCCGTCCTGGTACATCCGCACGACCGCGATCAAGGACGCCCTGCTCGCCGAGAACGAGCGCACCAACTGGTACCCCGAGACGATCAAGTGGGGCCGCTACGGCGACTGGCTGAACAACAACGTCGACTGGGCGTTGTCGCGCAACCGGTACTGGGGCACGCCGCTGCCGATCTGGCGGTGCGAGGAGAACCACCTGGTGGCGGTGCCGTCGCTGGAGCGGCTGGGCGAGCTGGCCGGGCGCGACCTGTCCGCCCTGGACCCGCACCGGCCGTACATCGACGAGGTCACGCTGCCGTGTGCGACCTGCGGCGGGACGGCGTTCCGCGTCCCGGAGGTCATCGACGCCTGGTACGACTCCGGGGCGATGCCGTTCGCGCAGTGGGGCTACCCGCACTCCGGGGCGGGGCTCGAGGGCCGCTACCCGGCCCAGTTCATCTGCGAGGCCATCGACCAGACCCGCGGCTGGTTCTACACGCTGATGACCGTCGGCACCCTGGTCTTCGACCGATCCTCGTACGAGAACGTGCTGTGTCTGGGCCACATCCTGGCCGAGGACGGCCGCAAGATGTCCAAGCACCTGGGCAACATCCTCGAGCCGCTGCCGCTCATGGAGGCGCACGGCGCCGACGCGCTGCGGTGGTTCATGGCCTGCTCCGGCTCGCCCTGGTCGGCCCGCCGGATCGGCCACACCGCGCTGTCGGACATCGTCCGCAAGACGCTGCTCACCTACTGGAACACCGTCGCGTTCCAGTCGCTGTACGCCCGGACCGCCGGGTACGAACCGACCGTCGATGTCGCCCCGGCCCGCCCGGACCGGTCCGCGCTGGACCGCTGGGCGTTGTCCGAGGCGCATCGGCTCGTCGCCGGAGTGGACGCGGCGCTGGAGGACTTCGACACCCAGAAGGCCGGACGGCTGATCGCGACCTACGTCGACGACCTGTCCAACTGGTACGTCCGACGGTCCCGGCGGCGGTTCTGGACCGGCGACGTCTCGGCGCTGGCGACCCTGCACGAGTGCCTGCAACTGGTCACGCTGGTCATGGCCCCGATCACCCCGTTCATCACGGAGCGTGTCTGGCGAGATCTGTTTGCGAGCGATGGCGAGCAAACCGATGCACGCAGCGTCCCGACCGGCGCCGCGGCCGAGTCCGTGCATCTGGCTTCCTGGCCCGAGGCCGACGCGGCGGCGATCGACGACGACCTGGCCACCCAGATGTCGCTGGTGCGCCGGCTGGTCGAGCTGGGCCGAGCCGCTCGGGCGGACAGCGGGGTGAAGACCCGGCAGCCGCTGGGGCGTGCGCTGGTCGGTGCGCAGGGCTGGGCCCGCCTGTCCGAGGAGCTTCGCGACCAGATCGCCGAGGAACTGAACGTCATGCGGTTGGAGTCGCTGGCCGAGGCCGGTGGACAGTTGGTCGACTACAGCGCCAAGGCGAACTTTCGGACGCTGGGAAAGCGGTTCGGCAAGCGGACGCCGCTGGTCGCCGTGGCGATCGCCGCTGCCGACGCCGCCGAACTGGCGGCCGCACTGCGCGCCGGGGACACGCCGAGGGTCGTCGTCGAGGGCGAGGCGCTCGAGGTGAGCTCGGAGGAGGTCATCGTCACCGAGACGCCCCGTGAGGGTTGGGCGGTGGCCCGCGAGGGCGAGACCGTTGCCCTCGACCTGACGATCACGCCGGAGTTGCGTCGAGCCGGCCTGGCCCGCGAGGCCATCCGAGCGATCCAGGAGACCCGCAAGTCCTCCGGGTTGGAGGTCTCCGACCGGATCGCGCTGTCCTGGCACGCCACCGACGTCGAGGCCGCCACGGCGATCCGGGAGCACGGCGAGCTGATCGCCACCGAGGTCCTGGCCACCTCGATCACCGAGCTGCCCGCGCCCGGCGACCAGGCCGTCGACCCGGACCTCGGCCTGACCCTGCGCCTGGCCAAGGCCTGACCCCGGCCGCTGCCGGGCGCCCCCTGACGCCCCGCGTATGAGAGTGCGCTGCCCGCGTATGAGAGTGCGCTTCCCGATCATCGATGAGCGAGCTGCACAGGCGTTTTGGGGACGTGCAAGGGCCCCGGTGGCTACGCCACCGGGGCCCTTTGCGGGTCTTGCCTGTGCGCTTAGCTCTCGTCCTCGTCGATCAGGAACCCGCGCATCGGCTGGCGCGGGGCGCCGGCGGCAGCGCGGCTCCCGGTGCCTGCCGCGGCCCGCGGCCCGTTGGAGAGGTTCTCGCTCTCCTGGGACGAGTCGAGCTGACGCAGCTGGCCCTCGAGGAAGGACTTGAGCCGGCTGCGGTACTCGCGCTCGAACTGGCGCAGCTGGTCGAGCTGGGCCTCGAGGGCGTTCCGCTGGGTCTCGAGCACACCGATGATCGAACGGTGCTTGTCCTGGGCGTCGCGCTCCAGCGCCTCGGCCTTGTTACGGGCCTCGCGCTCGATCGACTCGGCCTTGGAGCGGGCGTCTCCGACGATCTTGTTGGCCTCGCTGCGGGCCTCGGCGATCGCCTGGTCGGCGGTCTGCTGGGCCAGCGCCAGGACACGGGCGGCGCTGTCTGCGCCACTGCTGATGGTCGCCTCGGCGGGAGCGGGGGCCGGGGCGGGCGGCTCGGCAACCGCCTTGGCCGGCTCGGCCTCGGGCTCGGCCTTCTTCTCCTCCGCGACCGACTCGGCCTTCTTCTCCTCCACCACGGGCACAGGTGCAGTCGTGGAAGCCGGAGCCGCGGCGGCAGCCTTGGTTGCAGCAGCGAGCTTGGCGCGCAGTTCGTCGTTCTCACGGATGAGTCGGCGCAGCTCGGTCTCGACCTCGTCGAGGAAGGCGTCAACCTCGTCCTCGTCGTAGCCCTCGCGCAGACGGACGGTCGTGAACTGCTTGTTCCGCACGTCCTCGGGGGTCAGCGGCATCTGGTCACCTCAGAGTGATCGTCGACGTTCGGAATAGACCGTACAGGGTCATAGGCGTAGCGCGGCGTCCCGGCCGAGAATGACGATGACAAAAAGCACAAGGAACGACAGGTCAAGGCTCACTCCACCGAGTCGCAGCGGGGGGATGAACCGCCGCAAGAACTTCAACGGCGGATCGGTTGACGAGTAGAGCACTTCGAGCGCCACTACCGCTGGCCCCTTGGGCTGATAGGACCGCGCGAACATGAACACGTAGTCCATGACCATCCGCGCCACAAGCAACAGCATGAAGATGGTCAGCAGGTAGTAGAGGATCTCCCCGACTGGACTCACGCCGCAGCTCTCCGACTACTCGACGCGGCACCGGCCGCGCTCGCCGGACCCCGGACATGCCGCTGAGCAGCGCGAATGCGCTGCTCAACTGCTCCCCCGACCACCTGCGACATCCTGCCCGGCGTCTGCGGCGAGCGCAAACGCGCCCCCTCAGCTCTGGTTGAAGAATCCGCCACGCGCGATCCGCGCCTTGTCCTCGGCTGTCACATCGACATTTGCCGGCGAGAGCAAGAACACTTTCTGCGTCACCCGTTCGATGGAACCGTGACAACCGAAGACCAGGCCCGCGGAGAAGTCGACCAGACGCTTGGCGTCCACATCGTCCATCTCGGTGAGATTCATGATCACCGGTACGCCCATCCGGAACTCCTCGCCGATCGCGCGCGCCTCGTTGTACGTGCGCGGGTGCAACGTAGTGATCCGGTACGAGTCGATTGTCGCGGTCTGGGAGGGCACCGAGGAGGCGACGCGACGCTCGGCGACAGCAGTGTGCCGGGACACCGGCTCCTGCATGCTGCGGTGCTCACGCTGGGCCGGCGCGTGGTGCGGCTCGTCGTAGTCGGCGTAGCGATCGGGGTCGTCCTCGACCAGGCCCAAGTAGACGCCCATCTTGTGCATTGCGCCCATGTTGGCTGCCCTCTCAGTTCCCGTGGTCGACACCGGCGGCATGTTCGCAGTGGTACGGCTGCTCACTTGCCGCCGTGCCTGTTGCCAGTGGTGCGACGCTATCGGCTGATTGACCTCGTACCGAGCAACCCGGAGCCGACACGCACATGTGTCGCCCCGTGGGCGATCGCGGCCTCCAGATCGCCGCTCATCCCCGCCGAGATCCAGTCCGCGGCGGGGTGTGCGACCTGCACCGAGGCCGCGCATCGGGCCAACCGGGCGAACGCCGGATCGGGGTCCTCCCCCAACGGAGCAACGGCCATCAGCCCCCGCAGGCGCAGGCCCGGAGCGACCGCGACAGCGGCACACAAACCCGGTACCGACTCCGGCAGCGCACCCCCGCGGCTACGGAACCCGGCTTCTGCCGCGGCCGGGTCCAGGTCGACCTGGACAAGCACGTCGATGCTGCGGCCGGCCCGTTCGCAGGCCGCGACCAGGGCGTCGACCAGACGCTCCCGGTCCACCGACTGCACCACGTCGACGTGCTCGGCGACCGAGCGGGCCTTGTTCGTCTGCACCTGGCCGACGAAGTGCCACACCAGGCCGGACAGCCCGGCCGCGGCGCACTCGGCAACCTTGGCCGCGGTCTCGGCCTCGCGGTTCTCGGCGAAGTCGACGATGCCCAGCTCGGACAGCCGGGCGACGTCCGAGGCAGGCCACGTCTTGGTGACCGCGATCAGGGTGATCTCTTCCGGATCGCGGCCGCACGACGTGGCGGCCGCGGCGATGCGGGCCTGCACTTGTGCAAAGTTGGCCGCGAGTTCCGCCATCCGGTCGGGGCTCAGGACCGGTGCTCCGCTGTGTTCATGATCGCGCGTCCTTCGCTCCGGTCAGCCACACCAGGCCCGCGAAGCGCCCGGTGGTGCCGTCGCGACGGTAGGAGAAGAAGTCGGGGTCGTCGTTGGCGCAACCACCGACCCGCATCACCCGCTCCACGCCCAGAGCAGCCAACTGCGCAGTCACACCGTCGCGCAGGTCCAGCCCGAACTCACCCGTTCGGGTACGTCCGCCGTAGGTGACGGTGCCCGGCGCAGCGTCGGCCACCTCGGCCGCCATGTCGGCGGGCACGGCGTAGCAGCAGCCGTCGATGGCCGGGCCCAGCCAGCCGGTGATCGCCTCAGGTCGGGCGCCACAGTCGAGCATCGCCTGCACCGCAGCGGGCACCACGCCGGCCGCGACGCCCTTCCGGCCGGCATGCGCGCAGGCCACCACCGCGGCCTCCGGATCGGCCAGCAGGACCGGGACGCAGTCCGCGACCATGACCACCAGGGCCAGGTCGAAGGTCCGCGTGACCAGCGCGTCGGCGATCGGCGGCACTGCGACCGAGCCGTCGAGCAGCGCCACACAGACGCCGTGGACCTGCTCGGCGAACACCAGCCGGTCGGCAGCCAGGCCGAGCGCGGCAGCGACCCGGGCCCGGTTCTCGCGAACCGTGCCCGGGCCGTCGCCCACGTGATCACCGAGATTCAGCTCCGCGTACGGCGGGAGGCTCGCCCCACCGGCCCGGGTCGTGAACACCGCCCGCACGCCGGTCGGGCAGGCGGGGGTCAGCAGCGGGAGCATGAGCACACTTTGCCCGATACCCGGCCGCGAACGGCTCAGCGCATGAAGTCCGGGACGTCCAGGTCGTCCTTGCCCTCGACGGGACGACGGGTCGGAACGCCCCGACCGGCCTCGACCCGGACGCCCTCTCGGCGCATGACCCGCTCCGGCTCCCGGTACGGAGCCCGGTCCGGCTCACGCTGCGCCCGCTCGGCGGGGCGCTCGTGCTCGCGCGGGGCGGGCATCGGGGCGCGGTCGGCGACCGGCTCGGCCGCCTCCATCGACTCGGACTGCGTCTGTTCCTGGCGCCGCTTGTAGTGGTCGGCGAACTCGGGCGGCACGGCCGCGTCGAACCCGGCCGCGATCACGGTGACCCGGGCCTCGTCGCCGAGCGCGTCGTCGATCACCGCGCCGAAGATGATGTTCGCCTCGGGGTGCGCAACCTCGGCGACCAGTTGGGCGGCGTGGTTGATCTCGAACAGGCCGAGGTTCGACCCGCCGGAGATCGACAGCAGCACGCCACGGGCGCCCTCGATGGAGGACTCCAGCAGCGGCGAGGAGATCGCCGCCTCGGCGGCCTCGATCGCGCGGTTGTCGCCGCGGGCCGAGCCGATACCCATGAGCGCCGAGCCGGCCCCGGACATCACCGACTTCACGTCGGCGAAGTCGAGGTTGATCAGGCCCGGGGTGGTGATCAGGTCGGTGATGCCCTGGACGCCGGACAGCAGCACCTGGTCGGCGGACTTGAACGCATCCAGGACGCTGACCTGCATGTCGGAGATCGACAGCAGTCGGTCGTTCGGGATCACGATGAGGGTGTCGACCTCCTCGCGCAGGCGCTGGATGCCGTCCTCGGCCTGACCGGCCCGGCGGCGACCCTCGAAGTTGAACGGACGGGTGACCACGCCGATCGTCAGCGCCCCCAGCGAGCGGGCGATGTTCGCGACGACCGGAGCACCGCCGGTGCCGGTGCCACCGCCCTCGCCGGCGGTTACGAAGACCATGTCCGCACCGCGGAGCACCTCTTCGATCTCGTCGCGGTGGTCCTCGGCGGCCTTACGGCCCACCTCCGGGTTGGCCCCGGCGCCCAGACCGCGGGTGAGTTCGCGGCCCACGTCCAACTTGACGTCGGCGTCGCTCATCAGCAGCGCCTGCGCGTCAGTGTTGATCGCGATGAACTCCACACCCTTGAGCCCGACCTCGATCATGCGGTTGATGGCGTTGACGCCGCCGCCGCCGATGCCGACAACCTTGATCACTGCGAGGTAGTTCTGCGGAGCTGGCACGGCCGGCTGCCTCTCGTTCGCGGTCGTAGTCTCAGTGCCTCGGCGACAGACCCTCATCCTCAAGTAGAGGTTTAGAGTTATGTCAACCTGTCGACACTGCAGAAATTAGGGCCGGGATCGATCGGAACGAAGGACATCGGGCGCGTGTCGCGGTACTGCCGGATCAACTCCAGTTGACGCGCCGTCAGAAACCGGTTTCAAGGCTTGGCGATCGCCGGGGCCTCAGGTGAGCTGACGTCGTACGTCCGCCCGTTGCGCCCCAGCAGGATCGTCAGCACGTGGGCCTTGAGCACCGGCCGGCTCGAGTCGCCCCAGATGATCACCCGGCCGTCGGTCAGCTCCACCGACATGTCGTCCGGGGAGTCCGCCCGGATCACCGAGACGTCGGGCCGGACGGTCGCGGGCAAGGCCGCGAGCATGCCCGTGATCGCGGTCAGCGTGCCGGCCGGCAGGTCGGACAGGGAGGTGCGGACGACCGGCAGGTCGGGGTGATTGCCGTCCTCGTTGGCGAAGACCACGCCGGTGGCGTCGACCAGGCGCTTGCCGGCCGGGGTCTCCAGCACCATCGCCGGCGTGCGCTCGGTGACGACGATCCGCACCGTGTGCAACAACTGCCGTTCCAGGTGCACCGCGGCGACCGCCGGCAGTTCCCGCACCCGGGCCGCCGGGGCGTTGGTGTCCAGCAGGATCTCCGAACCACCGGTCGGCACGTGGGCGACCCGCAGCACCTCAGCCGGGTCGACGCGTTCCGTGCCGACCACCTTGATGCTGCGCACCGCGAGCAACGACGAGAAGCAAGCCGCCCAGACGATCGCGCCCAGCGCCGCCAGGACCAGCAGGACCAGCCCGAACCGCAGCCACCTGGTACGCCGGCGCGCCTTGGCCGCTGCTGCCGCGCGGGCGGTGGCGGCCACCGCCGCGGCCGGCGTCGACGGCCGTGCCGCGGTGACCGAGCGCGGGCTCATGCCTTCTCCCCCAAGAGGTTGAGGACCTCGGGGCCGATCATCGTGATGTCGCCCGCGCCGAGGGTGAGCACGAGGTCGCCGGGCTCGGCGGCGTCGACCAGCCGAGCCGCGACCTGCGTCCAGGACGGTTCGAAGGCCACGTCTCCGGACGGCAGCGGCACCGCCGCGGCCACCGAGGCCCCGGTGACACCCGGGATCGCGTCCTCGCCCGCTGCGTACACGTCCATCACCACCACCCGGTCGGCCAAGCCCAGCGCCATGCCCATCTCCCTGGCGAACGCCGCAGTGCGCGAGTACCGATGTGGCTGGAAGGCGGCGATCAGCCGGCCCTTCCCCTCGCCCACGACCTCGCGAGCCGCACGCAGGACGGCCTCGAGTTCGGTCGGGTGGTGGGCGTAGTCGTCGTAGACACGGACGCCGGAGACGAGGCCCTTCAGCTCGAACCGGCGCCGGGTGCCGGTGAACCCGGCCAGGCCCTCGCGCAGTTCGCCGGCCGGGAAGCCGAGGCCGAGCCCGACCGACAGCGCGGCCGCGGCGTTCAGCGCGTTGTGCGCGCCGGGCACCTGGAGCTGGACCGGCCCGAGGCGGCGGCCGTTGGCGACCGGCTCGAACTCGTATCCACCGGCCCGCACGGCCAGGCCCTCCAGGCGCATGTCGGCGTCGTCGCTACGGCCGTAGGTCCGGACGTCGATGCCGTTGGCCACGGCGATCGTGCCGAGCCGACGAGCGCCGGGGTCGTCGGCGCAGAGGACCAGGAAGCCGCCGGGCTCGACCCGCGCGGCGAAGTCCACGAACGCCTGCTCGACGGCCGCACCGGTGCCGTAATGATCGAGGTGGTCGGCCTCGACATTGGTCACGATCGCCGCGTGCGGCGTGTAGAGCAGGAACGACCCGTCGCTCTCGTCGGCCTCGGCCACGAACACGTCGCCACTGCCGTCGTGGGCGTTGGCGCCGGACTCGTTGAGGCTGCCGCCGATCGCGAAGGACGGGTCCGCCCCGCAGTGCTGCAGCGCGACAGTCAGCATCGAGGTCGTCGTGGTCTTGCCGTGGGTGCCGGCCACGGCGACCGCGCGGCGCCCGGCCATCACCGATGCCAGCGCCGCCGCGCGGGGCAGCATCCGCAGGCCCGCCTCGCGGGCCGCGGTGTACTCCGGGTTGGTCGGCCGGATCGCGGTGGAGACCACCACGGTGTCGGCCCGACCGAGGTGCTCGGCGTCGTGCCCGACGTGGACGGTCGCGCCGAGCGCCCGCAGCGCCGCCAGCGCGGTTGAGTCCTTCGCGTCGCTGCCGGAGACGGAGACCCCGCGGGCCAACAGGATGCGGGCGATGCCGGACATGCCGGCGCCGCCGATGCCGACGAAGTGGACCCGGCCCAGCTTGTCGGCAGCGGGGACCTCGGCCGCCGTCATCGCGAGCTCACGTTGCTCGCTCACACTGCGCCGATCGGATCGCTCGCCGGATCGCTCACGGTGTAGCCATCGGATCGCTCGCCGGATCGCTCACGATGTAGCCATCGGTTCGCTCGCAAGCTCGCTCACGATGGCCGACCCTTCGCCGCAACCGCTTCCATCAGCAAGTCCGCAAGTCCCTCGTCGGCGTCGCGACGACCGTGCGTGGCCGCGGCCTGGCTCATCGCTGCGACCCGGTCCGGATCCTTCAGCAACGGGACCAGGTTCGCCATCATCCACGCCGCGTCCAGCGCGGCGTCCTCGACGATCCCACCACCGCCGGCCTCCACCAGCGGCAGGGCGTTGCGGCGCTGCTCGCCGTTGCCGATCGGCAGCGGGACGTACCAGGCCGGTAGCCCGACCGCCGCGAGTTCGGCGCAGGTCATCGCGCCGCTGCGGCACAGGGCGACGTCGGCGGCGGCGTACGCCAGGTCCATCCGTTCCAGGTAGGGCACGATCACGTAAGGCGCAGCACCTTCGACGAACGGGACGGTCACCGTGGCTGCGTCCTCATTCGGCTCGCTCGGTCCGACCGTCGGGAACAGTGAACCCCGGCTCGCCCAGTTGTCGCGCCCGACCGCGTGCAGCACCTGGATCCCGGCCTCGCTCAACCCAGCGGCGGCCGCGCCGCCGGCCGTGTTCAGACTGCGGGCGCCCTGCGAACCGCCGAAGATCAGCAGGGTCGGCAGGTCCGGTTGCAGCCCGAAGTGGGCGGCCGCCGCGGCGCGGGTCGCCGGACGGTCCAGGGTCGCGATGCTGCGCCGCAGCGGCAGCCCGATGACCCGCCCGTGGGGCAGGTCGTCGGCCCGGGCCGTGGTCGCGACGAAGTCCGTCAACCGGGCCCCGATGCGGTTGGCGATCCCGGCCGGGGTGTTGGCCTCGTGGACGACGATCGGCAGCCCCGCCGAGCGCGCCGCCAGGTAGGCGGGCACGCAGACGTAACCGCCGAAGCCGACCAGGGCGTCGGCCTTCAGTTCGCGCAGCACGTCCTTGGCGGTCCGGTAGGCCCCGATCACCCGGGGCGGCAGCCGCAGCAGGTCGGCGCTCGGTTTGCGCGGCAGGGGGACCCGCGGCACGTGGGCGACCGGGTAGCCGCGGGCCGGGACCAGGGTGTTCTCCATCCCGGTCGCCGTGCCGAGCACGGTGATGCCGATCCCGGGGTCGCGGCGACGGAGCGCGTCGGCCAGTGCCAGGGCGGGTTCGATGTGACCCGCCGTACCACCGGCGGCCAGGACGACGTGCATGCCGCCTATGATCCCTCCGGTCAAGACGCTTCAATCGCCTCGGGTGCACCGAACAGGCTCGCAAGCTCGCTAGTCCGGGCACCGCTCGGCTCAATCGCGTGTCCGGTCACGCGGGCGAGCGCCGGCCGAATCGACCGCGACGACTCGGCGTCCTCCGGCCGCGGCGGACCCGCAGACGTTCCATCGGGCTGTGCCCGAACTTGGCCTTCCGGGCAGCCAGCGCCGCGGCCGCGCCGGGCTCCGATCGGGCGAACGACAACAGCATCCCGAGCGCGCACAACGTCGGCAGCAAGGCCGAACCGCCGTAGGAGACCAGCGGCAGCGGGATCCCGGTGATCGGCAGGACACCGAGCACCGCACCCATGTTGACCAGGGCCTGCACCGCGATCCAGGTGGTGATCGAGGCCGCGGCCAGCGTGGTGAACATGTCGCGACTGCGGGCCGCAATCCGGAAGCCGGCGAAGATCAGGGCACCGAAAAGGATCAGCACGCCGAGCGCGCCGATCAGGCCGAGCTCCTCGCCGATGATCGCGTAGATGAAGTCGGTGTGCGCCTCGGGCAGGTAGCCCCACTTCTCGCGGCTGGCCCCCAGCCCGACCCCGGTGAGCCCACCGGAGGACAGCCCGAAGATGCTCTGCGCGCCCTGCCAACCGGCGCCTTCGTACGTCGCGAACGGGTGCAGGAACGAGCCGACCCGGCGCATCCGGTTCGGGTCGGTGGCGATCAGCATGAGCACCATTGCGAGCACACCGGAACCGAGCGTGGTGAAGTACCGCATCGGGGTGCCGACGAAGAACAGCAGTGCGACCAGGATCGCGAGCAGCACGATCGAGGTACCGAGGTCGTGGCCCACCACGACCAGACCGATGACCACCGCAGCCACCGGCAGCAGTGGCACGCACAGGTGCATCGGCCGGGTCAGCCATTTCTGCTTGCGGGCGAGCACGTGGGCGCCGAACACGACCAGTGCCAGCTTGGCCGCCTCGGACGGCTGGATCTCGAACGGGCCGAACAAATGGATCCAGTTGCGGTTTCCGTTGACGCGGCGGCCGATGACCAGCACGGCGCACAACAGCATCAGCACGACCACCAACGACGGGAACGCCAGGCGCCGGAACACCCGGGCCGGCGTGCGTGCCGTCAGCCACATCAGCGGCAGTCCGAGCGCCACCCAGATGACCTGCTTGCGGGCGATGGCGAACACCGAACCCTGGTGGCGCAGGGCCTCCACGCTGGAGGCCGAGAACACCATCACGGTGCCCAGCGCGACCAGGAGCAGGCTGGCGATCAGCACCAGGTAGTAGGAGGTCAGGGGCCGGTCCAGGGCCCGCAGTGCAGCCCCGACGCTGATCCGTTGCGCCTGCGGCACGTTCGCCACGGCGATCGGCGGAACGTCTGCCGGACGCGCTGCGGGGCGCACGCTCGGGATCGTCACGCCGGAAACTTGCACCACATCAGTCTCGTGCGCCCGACCCTCGATGACCGGCACATCCGGTTCGTGTCGCAAGCTTGGGCAACCGAGCCGAGGGGTACCACCATGGGCCGACACCTGAGCGTCCCGGTCGCCTTCCTGGCCCTGGCCGTCGGCGGGTGCGGTTCGCACGCTGCGATGCCGGCCACGACAGCGCCGGCGAGCGCCGGGCCACTGCCGACACCGTCCGCCTCGCCCACGCGGGGCGGCCCGCTCACGCTGACCGACGCAGCTTCGTTGAACCAGTCTCGCGGCCTCGCCGAACCGTCCGCTGTCCCGGTCGACCGGCCCGGCGGAACGGCCGGAGTTCTTGCCGTGCTGCCCGACGGAGGCCTGGTCATGGTCGAGGTGCAGCAGTCGTCGCCGACGCCGGACGCGGAGTTGCACACCTCGCAGTCCAAGCTCGAGATCGTCGACCCGCACGGTGCGACCGTCCAGGTACCGGGTCACGACAGCGCACTCCCCCGCCAGGCGATCTGGGCCGCGGGCGACGCCGACACCGTGGTGTGGCTGGAGACCCCGGCCCAGGACAAGCCGGGGTACGCAGTGCTCGCGTACGACCGCAAGGCCCGCACGACCCGGGTGGTCGCCACCTCGGACGTGTTCGAACCGTTCGCAGTCGACGGCATCGGCTTCGCGGGCGGTCGCGTGTACTGGCGCGATCCGAAGTCGGCCTCCACCACCGCGCCGGTGCCGATCTACTCCCGCGACGTGCAGGCGACCGGGCCGATCCGTCGGGAGACCATTCCCGACAGCAACGTCGCCCTCTCCGACGGCAACGCGTTCTACACCGTCGCCACCTCCGCCGGGACCACGATCCACCGCCGCAGCCTGAGCAGCGGCGCGGACACCGTCGTCACAACCGTCGCGGACACCGACGTGCGCGGGCTGGTCGCCTCCGGCAACGATCTCGCCTGGAACACCGCAACGAACGTGACGCTGCGTCAGGCCGACGGGACCACGACCACGATCGACTGCGGCTCGCAAAGCCCGCCCGGCGGCCTGGTCCTCAAGTCGGACTTCCTCGGGTTCGTGACGTCCACGGGCAACAGCGTCGACGGCGAATGGGCTTTCGACCGGCACGACAATCAGTTGGTCCACCTGGCTGATGCGCCCGGCACCGCGCAGGTCTTCGCGGCCGGCTCGCGCCTGGTCTGGCGGGACGGCTCGAACTGGCAGGTGGCCGACTTCAACCGCGACTGACAGTCAGCTCAAGTGCAGTGCGGCCTGGACTTCCCAGTGCCTGTTGCGCCTGGGTCTTCGCTGCGAGTCGATCCAGGGTGGTGGGATCAAGTCCGGCCGGCCGTCGGCGGCCATCACGATCTGCCAGCCCTGGTGGTGAATGGTGTCGTGGTGGTGACTGCAGAGCAGCGCCAGATTCTCAAGATCTGTCGGTCCGT
>DATASX010000059.1 GCA_036269075.1 Sporichthyaceae bacterium | reverse complement strand
CGCAGCGCCGGGGAGCGGGTGTCCTTGGCGCCGTCCTCGGCCGGTCGCGGAGCCGACAGGGGCTCCAAGGCGGCCTGCAGCAGGGCCATGTTCTCCTCGGTCTCGACCCAGCGCAGGGTCTGGGTCCCGTCCCCGTTGGGGCGCAGGAACGCACCCGCTTGGCCTTGGCGGTCTCCTCGCGGGGTTGCACGCCGTCGGGGTCGAGGTAGTGCTCCAGGACCTTGGTCAGTTTGCGGATCTGCGTGGCGTTGAGCTGGGCGGCGTGCTCGAGCAGGATCTCCTCGACCTCGACCTGCTGCTCGCTCGAAGCCACCAGCGGCAGTCCCGCCACCACCTCGACGATGGCCTTGGCCCGGTCCCGACAGATCAGCCCCTCGGCAAGAGCAAGTCCGGTGTCGGCCAGCTTCGACCCGAGGGCCTCGGCCAGTTTCACGGTGGTGGCGGCCTCGGTCGGGGACATGGTCAGGGCACCGATCAGGTAGGAGTGGGCATCGACCGCGCCGACCTCGGCCGGGACCCCACGCTCGATCACCTCGCGGAGCACGGCCAGTTCCATGGACTCGACCTGGGCGCGCAGGCGATGCACCTGCCGCAGCAGGTCCGAGACCTCAGACCCCGAACACGACCACAGCTCGTTCTCGAGGTATTTCCGCGCAGCGGTCAGAGCAGTCTCGAATTCCGAGACCGACCGAGCACCGCGTTATCCATGACCCAATATTAATCCAGGCCACCGACAAAAACCGGCGAACGAACAAATCCGCCAACCAGAATCGCCCGCCGAGAAGAACCGATTCCCCTACCTGACACAATCCCACCGACCCGAAACCCCTGCCGGCCTAACCGGCGCATTGACCTGCACAGAATCTCCTGCAGATGCCGCGCCCCAACCGGAGCAGATGGAATCTGACTCTGAATCAGCTACGACCTAAGGAGGCTCAAGCCCGCAGCAGCCGATTGATAACCCCGGGCGCTTCCTTCAGCCCACCGAATTCGACCACGGTGCCGCGGCCCGCCCGGGCGATTTCGCGACACTGGTCATTCGCCACGCCGGGAACGATGACGTGCACCAACTCCAAGCGCGCCGCTTCGACCACCGGGTCCAGGCCTTTATTGGCCTGACCGTCCGTCAGCAGCAGCGTCATTTTCCGTCCCGCATTCGACCGTGCCAACTGTGCTCGCGCCGCCGTGAGCCCGAGGGCCAGATTCGTCCAGCCATAACTGCGAAGCCCGAAAAGGTCATCGACAATCGCCTCGACCGGCCTCGACGACCCCTGTTGCCGCAGAACCAACGCCTTGTCCGCAACCGCGATCACGCTGAAGTCCGCAGGGGCCCGCATGGCCAGCGCCGCCGTGGTCACCGCGGCCGCGGACAGCCGTGACGCCCCCATCGACCCACTGTTGTCGACGACCAGGCACAACGCGGTCGGGCGCCGTTGCCACATCCGGGCCGGCAGGTGCTCGACGTCCAGCGGTTCACCGAGACTGCGTGCGATCAGCAGTTCCTCGAGCACTGCCTCCAGATCGACCTCGGCACCGGGTGTCCAGCGCGCCGAGCGCCACTTCCCGTCGCCGGACGCGGCGCCACCGGCCGCCTCTGCGAAGCGGATCACCAACCGCCCCGCGACCTCGCGCGCAACGCGACGCAACGCGCCGTCCTTGGCCTTGGCCAGATGCGGCATCAGATCGAGCAGCTGATCCAGGTCGGCGTCGATGGCGTCGGCGAGCGCACCACGGTCGACCTGTCCGGGGTCGGCGACGAGGTCTTGCAGCAGCGGGTACTGCTTGAGCTCCTCGCGGGTCCACACCTCGCGGCGGTCCATGTTCACCGCCGCGGCCACCTGGGACCCCGTCAGGATGTTGCTGGACGCGGTGACTTCGTCCTCGTCGCCCCCTACGGGGCGGTCGCTTTTCCCGGGGGCCGTTGGCTGTCGCGCTGCGCCGAATTCGATCGGGTTCGTGACGGCGGAGCGGCCAGGCCGACCTGGCCGCCGCCGCCGATCTCGCCCCCGAGGTGGATCAACCACAGTTCCTGGAGGATCTCCTCCGGGCTGCGGTCGGTGGCCTCGTCGACCCGGATCCGGCCGGACAGCGCGGTCATCACCGCGCGCTTGGTCACCATGGGGTCGCCGATGCTCAGGTCCTTCAACTCGGCCAGGCTGCGAGCGACCAGGATCAGGTCGATCGCGCCACGGACCGAGCAGCCGACGCGGATCTGCGGGTGCTTGCGGGTCGCCCGGACCAGGTTCACGACCGCGGTCACCAGTGGCCGGTTGTCGACGTCGGTGCGCCGCTCGACGATCTCGACCTCGTCCTCGGAGGACTGGTAGTCGACAAAAACACGACAGACCCGGTCCGAAATTGCGCTGGAGATCCGGGACGTGCCGACCGCGTCGTACGGGTTCATTGCCGCGACCAGGCGGAAAGTGTCGGCGGCGACGACCCGGCCCACTCGGGGCAGGTGCAGTTCGCCCTCGCTCATCACGGTGATGAGCGTGTTCAGCGTCTCCTCGGGGACCCGGTTGATCTCCTCGACGTAGAACAGCGCGCCCTCCTGGAGCGCGCGCACCAACGGGCCGGCGACGAACGCGTCGGCGGTGTACCCCTCGGCCAGGACCCGGCTGGGGTCGTGGTGGCCGACGATCCGAGCCGGCGTCAGTTCGGCGTTGCCCTCGACGAACACGAAGGGCACCCCGGAGTGGTGCGCCAGGCTGCGCAGCAGCGTCGACTTGCCCGTCCCCGGCGGCCCTTCCAGGACCAGGTGCCGCGTGGCGGCCAACGTGGCCACCACTGCCTCGCACTCCTCCTGACGGCCCGTCACATCAGCGGCGACCTGCGCCAGCAGCGCCGCCCCGAACGGCTGGGCGTTCGTCACGCGAGGTGCTTGGCGAACGAGGCGCGGTCGCCCGGGTCGAGCCAGAGCTCGCGGACGCGGCCCTCGGCCAGGCCGAGGATCACCCGGACGTGCTCGACGAATTCAGCGCCGTCGCGGGATCCGACCGCGTGCACCAACGAGACGGCGCCCCGGTCGCGCAGTTCGAAGGACTGCGGCTTGAACGCGAGCGTGCCGCCCGAGCTCTTGGCCAGGTCGGCGAAGTACTCGGCGAACCCGGCGACGCCAACGTGGTCGACGTTCTCCTCCCCGACCGTCGGCGCATGCAGCACGCTCGAGTCGGAGACCAGCGGCTCGAAGTCCGCCTGCTCCAACCGACCGGCCTCCAGGTTCCGCAGGAAGGCTCGGACGAGCGCGGTGTAGGGCGAGGGCATGTACACGTGGAATCTCCTGGGCCGGGAAAAAGTTCGTCCTGGCGGCGCACCGCAAGACTACGGTGCGCCGCCAGGACAGTTACGCCGGCCGAGCGGCGTCCGGAGCGGGTGCATTTCCCGCCCCGGACGACGATCGCGGCCGAATTGAACAACTGCCAGGGTCTGACTAACGACCTGTCGTCAGCCGATGCGCCGAACGATGGTCGTGTGGGTGCCGATCTTGGCCTTGATCGAGATCTCGCCCTTGGCGTCCGCGTTGGTCTCGGTGACCGGGGCGCCGGAGACGGCGACCTGGTACTTCGCACCCGGGGTGAGCTTGGTGACCTTGTAGGAGGTCGGCTCGCCCAGCTTCGCGCGGTCGACGGACGTGAACGCGCCGTAGAACGCGTTGGCGTCCGAGGTCGCCTGACGAACGCGCAGGGTCGGGAAGTCCACGCCCACGAGGGTCGGGAGGCGGAACTTCTCGGTGTTCGGGTTGCTGAACATGTTCCCGAACTGACCCGGCTTGGTGGCGGTGTACGCCGGCAGCAGCCAGTCGTTGAGCTGGCCACGCGGCCAGTCCTCGCCCAGACCCAGGTGGAAGAAGAACTCGCCGCGAGGGGCGTCCCACGTGGGCTCGTAGTTGTTCTGGATGTGCAGGTTGAGGCCCTCGAACAACTCGGTGTCGCCGTACTCCTGCGCGGCCGAGGTCGCGCAGATGGTGGCGTACTGGTAGTCGCCGGCGAGCCCCGGCAGACCGATCGAGAACGCCGAGCCGTCCTTCTGGAACTCGATGAACTTCTTCTTCGCGCCCTTGAACACGCGCTCGCCGAGCTCGCGGTCCAGGCCCGAGAGGTGGTACGCGTTCGCCCACCAGTTGTAGGCGAACTGGTGCTCCTCGCCATTCATCACGTAGCCGGTGGCGTCCGGGAACGCGAGGCCCTGCTCCTCGACGTTGATGGTCGGGTCCCAGTACAGTGCGTGCTTGTCGACCGGCTCGGTGCCGTAGCTCGGCGACATCGCATTCTCGCGGTACCAACGCTTCCAACCCTCGTAGGCCGAGGACATGTTGGTGCCGTGCATGACGTCGTAGAACCTCGAAGCCATACCCGTGAGGTTGTTGCACCACGGGTAGATCTTCATGACCTCGCAGCCCAGGCCGGTGATGTTGGCCCGGAGCTGGTTGGCGATGAGCTCGTTGAGCGAGCGGTGGTTGTACGTGTAGACGGTGTCCTTGTCGTACGCGACCTTGAAGTCGGTGTCGTACTTCGAGTCACCGGTGACGTAGTTGAAGAAGCTGATGACCAGGTTCAGGTAGCCCTTGTACATCAGGTTGCAGGCGCCGTTGCCGCGGACGGGGTCCGGGTCGTACTGGTACGGCTCGATGCCGTTGCCTGCCCAGCCGGGGATGTCGTACTTGCCCATGTACCCCGGCGGGAACAGGACAGCGGCCTCAGCCGGGTAGTTCGCGCGGTTCGGGTCCGGGCCGGAGTTCTCGATCCAGTCCCACATCGCCCAGTACTCGAGGAATCGGTCGGCCATGTAGCCGAGGACCTTGCCGTACTCCTCGCGCCACGCCGGGGTGTTCTCGGCCATCAGGCCGAGGGCGTACGTCGCGTACGACAGGTCGTAGCGGTGGTACACACCGATCGGCGCGCCGGTCATGTTGTCCCATGACGGGTGGACGCTGTCGTCCTTGAACCAGCTGTCGTCGAACGTGGTCTTGCGATCCAGGTAGGTCAACCAACCGATGGCCTCATCGGTCAGGTAGCCCTTGCCTGGGATGATGTCATCGGACGACATGACGCGGGCGGGGAACTCGCCCGCACTGTCGCCCGGCAGCGTGGGTGCTGCGTCAGGCACGAGTAGTGCTCCTTTGCTTCCACTGGCGGGGAGGGCGGACGACGCCCCCTTGGGAACGTCGACACTGGCAGCCGGGGCTGTCGCCTCCTTGGCTCTGCCAGCCTTGTCCACAGCCTCACCCACAGGTAACGACCGCGTTCGGCAAACCCGGCCGACGTGTTCGCCCCGCCAGGACCAAACCCCCATGGGGCATGGCTGGAAATGTGGTCTGCGCCACTGCCGGACCCCCCGAGCGGGTGTTCGGACGGCTTCCGGACCGTCCACAGACCTGGCGTGGCGGACGCCTCTCTCCGGAAGGTTGCACCTGGCTGTCTGACCTGCCAAGTTGGGCTGGTCACCTCGGTGGTCTGGTCGCCGCTCCTCGTGTTCTCGTCGGCCGGCCCGGCCCGCCTGGGTTCGATCACCAGTGCTAGACCAAAATGAGGTGGACGCGGATGGGCTCCGAGGCCGATCCGCTGCGAGCCGAAACCAGTCCCGGAACTTGATCCTGGAGGATCGACCAGCATGGCAGTTAAGTTCTTCTCCGAAGAGTGGTGCCAGGAAGTCATGGCGAAGATCAACGCCAATGAGGCCGTCTACAAGGGCTTCAAGGACGCCGGCTCGTTCACGCACAAGATGTACTTCAAGGTGCTGGACGGTCCGGAGACGAAGACCTACTTCACCTTCAACGCGGGCAAGGTCACCGAGTGGACCACCAAGCCGATCCACGAGGACAGCGAGATCGCCTTCGGCCTCGGCGGCAAGATCGAGCACTTCCGCGAGGCGGCCGAGGGTCGTACCGAGGGTGGCAAGCTGCTCATGGGCGGCAAGCTGAAGATCCTCGACGGCAACATCCAGCTGGCGATCCAGAACGCCGGCGCGTTCAACAACTTCCTGCTGTCCTTCGGCCAGGTCGACACCGACTGGGACATCTGAGGTGTCGGACGATTACCCCGTCTCGTTCTGTGAGAGCGGTTGCTGCACCGGGCAGGACGCCAACGGTGTGGCAGGCATCCTGCAGATGCTCCTCGGCCAGAACTTCGCCAACAAGCCGGAGCTGGTCAAGGTCGCGCGGCGCATGAAGCGCGAGGTGGCAGTGATCTCCACGGACACCGAAACCGAGGCGACCGTGGAGTTCGGACAGGATGGCGCAATCGTCCACAACGGGCTGCAAGGCAACCCGAGTGTCGCGGTCCACGCCACTGTGGACCAGATCCTCGATGTCTCACAGCTGAAGATGAAGGCCGGCGGCCTGCTGCCGGTCGGTTTCTTCACCAAGCGTGGTGGCAAGGTGCTCGGGCAGATCGCGACCCACAAGCTCGTGGTCAAGGGTCTGCTCACGCACACCGTCGCCTCGCTGCGCACGATCGCGTTGGTCTCGGTCGCCGACTGAGCGACCAACCACCCATGGGGGCCGCCGCTGCCGTTCCGGCAGGGCGGCCCTTGCGCGTGTTCGTGGCCGAGACACTTGCCTCCGCCTTCGCCGACGATCCCGCCTTCGCTGCGCTGTTCCCCCGAGACACCGCGCGAGCGCTGACCGACTGGTTCGACGCCGTCGCGGACGTGCTCACCGGTTGCGATTTGGCCCACGTCGGGACCCACGGCCCGGCTGTGGCGGTCTGGACGACCGGGTACTGCCAGGACTGCGTCGCCCGCCTCGACGACCGATTGTTCGAGGTGCTCAACCGCCACGCCGGGCCCACCGGGGTCGAGTTGGCCGCGGCGCTCGCCGAGGCCGCGGACGCCCCGGAGCCGGAGGACTGGTTCCTGCACTGGATCGGTACGCCGCGCGGCGAACGCCGTGCGGGCCACGGAAGGCGCCTGCTGACCCGGATCCTGCGCGAGTCCGGCGAGGCGGCCGCACCACTGTGGACCACGACAACCAATCCCGGCGCCGTCTCGCTCTACACCGGCCTCGGGATGTCGGTGCGCGCCGAACGGGCCGCGGTCGGCCGGTCCGACCTGACCTGCTGGACACTGTGCTCGACCCCCGACCGTAGCCTGGCCGACACCTGATCAATCGACGCTCCGCTTCGGAGAGGGTGGGTCGTGATGGACACCGCAGGGTCGGCGGCGAGGTTCGCGGTGATGGGCAATCCCGAGCCGTACGACGTCGACGCGCTGCGACTGCTCACGATGGTGCGGATGCGCCGTCACCTGCGAGCGGTGCTGCGGTTCTGGTTCCTGGCGGTTCCCGGATGGGCCCTGGCTGTCTGGGCAGCGCAGCGGGGGCTGTCGACCTCCTCGAGCCTGCGCCGCGCCATGGACGATCACCTTCTGCTCGGCCTGGTGGTGGCCGCATCGGCGTTCGTATTCGTCCTTGCCACGTTGATCGGACTCAAGTTCGTCCCGCCGGTCGGCCGCGTCGCTGCCGCGCTGGTGCCGGTGGTGATGTCGGGCGAGGAGCCCATCGTGTGCAGCGGGCAGGACGACGCGCGCGGCCTCGTCCCGATCCTGCGCCGCAAGTCGTTGATCGGATTCGGGTCCGCACTGGCCTCCGCGCTGTAGACCCTTCGTGGCATTCGGCGGGTGGTACGACGTCGGAAGAGCGTGGAACGCCGCGCACGGCCACGGGAGAACGGTCACGATCGGTCGCGACGCGTTCGTGGTCGGCGAGTACCACGGTCGAAACGACAACGGGTATTTCCTGTCCAGCCCTTACGGGAAGCTCTCGGCGAATGCGTATTCGTCCCCGAAACCGGGGCAGCGCTGGGCGGTGGCCGGGGACCGCGCCTATCTGGTCGGCGGCCACGGGTACATCGATCCGGCGCTTTTCGCCGCGTTCTTCACCGGCTTGGCGATCGGTGCCTGCTGCTTCCTCGTGGCGAACGGTCGGGAGGAACTGCGTCGTCGCACGGCCGCCGGCGAAGCGCCGCTGGAGGACTCCGTCGCGGCACTGCGGGCCGGTCACCGAGTGGTGCTCCACATCATGTTCCTGCCGGACGAGATCACGCTGGGGTTGCCCGGCCCTGGACAGCCGGCCGGGACAGGTGGGTCCCCCATGTCCCCACGGCACCCAGGGTTCGACCGAGCTCGCCCCCGGATGATCCGTCCGTCGCCCCGAGCCGCGGTGCGGAAGACCACCCATCGGCCCGTCCGATCGCGGCCTCCAGGACGCTGTTCGGCTTGCCGACGGTGGTTGTGGGCGCGCTGGTGGCCGTGGTGGGCTTGCTGGTCGGCGCCTTCGTCGTGGAGAGCTCCGACGATCATTCGGGCATCCCAGCCGGCGCCTCGCCCCCGCCAAAGGTGCCGACCCGCGAGCTCAACCTGTCCTACCTCTCGAGCACCGGGTTCAGCCCGATGGCCGACGCGTCCCCGGACGGACCGTTGGCTAGCGAGCTCATCGCGCGTGAGTTGCGCCTCGACGCTGCCCACACGAATCAGTTGGGTTCCAGTTGGACCGTGGTCGCCTACTCCGGATTCGTCGACCCGAACAGCCCCTCGTTGCGGGCAGCGGTCGACGTCATCGACGTGGGGAACATGCCCTGCGATCAAGCGGTCGCAGCTATGAACACCTGGTTCCGTGCCTCCGGAACCATTACCGGCGCGGTCAAGGGTCTGCCGGCGGGCTGGCTCGGCGCACGCGGACTGCGAACGCCGACCGATCCTGTTGTGGCGGTGGACGGCTGCCAGTCGGGCACGCTGGTGGATTTCACCGTCGAACCGCTGACCGGAAGCCCGGAGCCCTCACCCGCGGCCGTCCAGCTCGCTGCCGCCATCGCCAAGCACGGCATCACGAATTTCCGCGCGGACACCCTCGTGCAGACCCCTGACCGCACCTGAACCGACTGACCGCCGCCCTGCCCGAACAGCTACTCTCGCTCGAACAAGCCGGCGCCGTGACGGTCGTTCGAACGTGGCCCGACCGCGTCGCCGATCTGGAACGCGACTCCCGGAGGTGACCGTGTCCGACACCAAAGATCAGGTCTGCGGGATGAAGGTGGACCCGACGACTGCTCCGTCCTCGACCGTCCAGGGGATCACGTACTACTTCTGCTGCAACAACTGCAAGAAGACCTTCGACCGCAAGCCCGCGCTCTACATCGGCCACCCGCCGGGCCGCTGACCCCGAGCGGCGAACGCGAGGGTTCGCCGTTCGCCGATCGGGCGTTACCATCGAAGGAACCGACACGCACGGAAGGAGGCCCTGGTGCTACGTCCCGACGGCCTGGGGCTGCTCCCGGGCGACCACGTCTGCGGTTTCTACAGCGGCAAGGCAGCGTGCGACGAACTCACTGCCGCGTGGGTCACCGAAGGCGCGCGATCCGGACAGAAGTGCGTCTGCTTCGTCGAGGAGTCCGCGACGCTGCGGGACCGCTTCGCCAACGGCATCCCCGCGCAGTTGCGGCACATTGAGTTCTGCGACGTCGACGCGGCCTACCTGCCCAACGGCACGTTCTCCAAGGAGACGATGCTGAACCGGCTGCACGAATCGGTGTCGGCGGCCTGGGACGCGGGCTACCGCGACGTGCGCCTGCTCGGCGACATGAGCTGGGTGATCCGTTCCGGCGTCGACACCAGCGAGGTGTTCGCCTACGAGGCGGAGGTGAACGCCCTGTCCCCCAAGCAACGCGCGACGTTCGTGTGCCTCTACGACCTCGACCGGTTCGACGGGGCCCTGGTCGTCGAGGTGTTGCGGACGCACGCCAAGGTGCTGCTGAACGGGCTGGCGATCGCGAACCCGTACTTCACCGCACCACCGTCTCAGGCTCGCGGTGTCAGCGCCTGATCCCACCCGCGCCGAGCAGCTGTCCTCGGTCAACGCGGTTGTCGTCCTCTCGCTGATCCTCTCCCAGTCGAACTCCCCGCGGCAGGTCGTACACCTGGCCACCACGGCCGCACCGTCGATCGTGCCGTGCAAGCTCGTCGCCGTCTGGCACCCGACCGACTCCGGCAGCTACTTCGACCGCGCCCCGGACGGGGTCGACGAGCAGCTGGCCGAGCTGTCCCCGGCCGGCGGAAAACTGACGGTCGATCAGTTCCCTTTCGGGTGGGCATATCCGCTGAACAGCCCGACCGACAACTCGCGGCTGTTCCTCGTCGTGGCCGGTCCGTCGACCCCGAACGACGAGCAGCGGTTCCTGCTCACCGTGCTGGCCCAGTTGTGCGGAACGATCATCGCCAAGGCCGAGCTGTTCGCGGCGGAGCGGGCCACGGCCGAGGAGATGGCCGGGCTGAACTCCCGCCTGGAGTCCACGGTCGGTGCGCTGACCAAGGTGATGGAGACCCACCGCCGGCTGAACGAGGTCGCCGCCTCCGACCGCGGCGAGGCCGGCATAGCCGACGTCCTGCACCGGCTGTGCGGGCTGGCGGTGGTCATTCAGGATGCGCACGGCAACGTACGGGCCACCGCGGGCCCGATCGGCGACGCGATCTCGGACAAGGAGACCCCGGAGGCCCGCAAGGAGCTCATCCGGGTGCTGGCCACGGTGCGCCGGGCGGTGTACCGCCGCAACGCCTGGATGGTGCTGGCCAACCCGCACATCGACGTCCGCGGGGTGATCGCCCTGATCGACCCGGAGAAGCGGGCGACCGAGGGCGACCTGGCCGCGCTGGAGTACGCGGCGACCGTGCTGTCGATGGAACTGGCCCGGCTGCGCAGCATCGCCGAGATCGAACTGCGGACCCACCGCGACTTCGCCGAGGAACTGCTGGCCGGCGCCGAGGAGACCGCGGTCAAAGCGACAGCGCATGCGTTGGGCTACGACTCGCAGCGCCCGCACCGGGCGATCATCGTCTCCGGCGCCCGCCGCTCCCGGATCTCCGACTCATTCCTGCGGACCGTCAACCGCCACGTCCGCGCCTTCGACGTCGGTTCGTTGATGGTCGGCCGATCGGACTGCGTGATCGTGATGGCGCACACCGACATGACCTGGACCGACCTGCAGCACGCGATCGACGCCGAGCTGGCCAAGGAGAATTGCCGGATCGCGATCGGCTCGAAGTACCCGAACGTGTGGGAGATCCACAACTCCTACCGCGAGGCGCAGTTCGTCTCCGACCTGTCCTCGGCGATCTCGTCGAACTTCACCGATCCCGTGCTGGCGTTCGAGGAATTGGGGATCTACCGCATCCTCTCCTCGGTCACCAATCTCACCGAGGTCGAGCGATTCATGAAGGAGAAGCTCGGCACGCTGATCGAGTACGACAACGAGCACAAGTCGGCGCTGGTGCTCACCCTGGCGCGTTACTTCGACTGCGGCTGCAAGTACGACGACACCGCCGAGCGGATGAACATCCACCGCAGCACCCTGAAGTACCGCCTGCAGCGGATCCGCGAGCTCACCGAGTACAACCTCAACGACGGCTCGACGCGCTTCGACCTACATCTGGCGACTCGGATCTGGCTGACACTCGAGGCCCTGTCCGGCCCGACGAAGCAGGTCGGCCGCACCAGCTAGCTGTCCGAGGCCGCCACTGCTCCTGGCGGGAGCGGGTCAGGGCACGACCGGGGTGATCGGGCCGACCGAACCGGTGCCGGTCACCTCGTCGATCTGCGCCTCGTCGTAACCGAGGATGTCGTGCAGGACGTAGCGGTAGTCCTCGTTGCGCCGCGGGGCCCGCCGGTGCTCGGTCGGCATTTCACCGACGCGGATCGGCGAACCCGGCTGGCGGATCTCGCCCCAGTGCGGATGCTCGGTGCGCACGATCATGCCGCGCTGCTCGGCCAGCGGGTGGGCGAGCGCCTGCGAGACCGAGAGCACCGCTCCGCACGGGACGCCGACCTTGCGCATCCGGGAGACGACCTCGTCGGCGGTGTACTCCGCGATCACCGCATCGAGGTCCTCGATCAGCGCTTCGCGGTTGGTGAACCGGTCCGTGAAGGTCCGGTAACGCGCGTCGTCGGGCAGGTCGGGACGCTCGAACGCATCGCACATCCGCTGGAAGAACTTCTCCTTGGCGCAGCCGATGACGACCCAGCCGTCGGCGGCCTGGAACGCCTGGAACGGCACCAGCGACGGGTGCGCCGAGCGCCCCATCCGCTGCGGCTCGTGGCCACCGGTCAGGTGCCACGTGCCCGGGTAGCTCAGGAACGACATCGCGACGTCGTACAGGCTGACGTCGCAGTCCATGCCGACGCCGGTGCGACCGGCGGCCAACAGACCGGCGAGCAGGCTGTAGCCGGCAGCGAGACCGGCGGCGAAGTCGACGACCGACAGCCCGGATTTCGCGGGCGGGGCGTCGGGCTCCCCGGTCAGCGACATCCAGCCGGCCATGGCTTGCAGGATGTAGTCGTAGCCCGGCTCGTTGCGCAGGTCGCCGGACATGCCGAACGCGGACAGTGAGCAGCAGACGATCTTCGGGTTGAGGTGCTGGAGGTCCTCGTACCGGATCCGCAGCTTCTCCGGGACATCGCCACGCATGTTGAAGTACACGGCGTCGGAGACCTTCACCAAGTCCTCGAAGACCGCCCGGCCGCCGGCCGTTCGCAGGTCCAGGCCCAGGCTCTTCTTGTTGCGGTTGAAGGTCTCGTAGAACAGGGAGTCCTCGCCCTCCTGGAAGGGCACCACGTAGCGGCCGATGTCGCCCCGGGTGGGCACATCCTCGATCTTGATGACCTCGGCTCCGAGGTCGGCGAGGTGCACACTGCCGTACGGGCCGGCGCCGTACTGCTCGAGCGCGATGATCCGTACGCCTTCGAGTGGGCGGCGCGTCATGTGGGGCTCCGTTGCTGGGACTAAATATGTCTGAACGAGTGTGAACGCACCGCGCCGAAAGCGATATGGCCCGTCTCACTCCACCACAGGTTGTGGCGGGTGAGACGGGCCATATGCCCGGCGCCGTTCTGTCTGCCCCACGGCTTGTGGCGGGTGAGACGGACCATATGACGCTCCCGGGGCCGAGGATCAGCTCACGGGATCTCGACCTCGATGCGACCGCCGTTGGCACGGACGGCGAAGCAGGTCAGCTTCTCCCCGGTGGGGTTCACGCTGTCGCCGCTGGCGACGTCGAACTCCCAGAGGTGGACGTTGCAGGTCAGCACCCCGTCCGACAGGTCGCCGTCGGACAGCGGCGTGCCCTTGTGGGGGCAAGCGTCCTGGAAAGCGAGCAACTTCTCGTTGCTCCGGCAGATGAGGACCTTCTCCTTGCCGACCGTGACACCGGCGATGTCGCCGTCCCACAGCTCGTCGTCGTCGTAGACGTCGACCCAATTACTCACGTCGCCACCTCGTTGCACTCGTGTCGCAGCCGGTTCGGCTTGCTCACTTCTTAGTACCACCAGCCAGCCCGCAGCGCTCGAGCAGGGCTGCGCGGGCACCCTTGGCCGCGGCCGTGGCCTTCTTCACATCGGCCTTGCCCTCCGCCGGGATGGTGTTCAGCATCGAGGCAACGGACTTGGCAGCCTCGTCGGCGGCCGGGGTCCACTTGTCGACCCACCGCTGCAGCACGGCGGCGTTCTTCTTGTCCTGCCCGATCGCGTACTGGCACAACGCCGCGCTCCACCGCGCGGACCGCTCGTTGTCGTCGTTGAGGTTCGCCAGCAGCAGCGAGGTGAGTTCGTCGCCGTTCTTGCTGGCAACCTCGGAGAAGGTCTTGTAGAAGACCGACTCCAGCGTGGGCCGGAAGACCAGGTTGAGAGCGGTGAACGCCTCGCTCCAGTCGTAGGCGACCAGCGCCTCCTCGATCATCTTCCGGGCCGGCTGCCACTCCTTCTGGCTCTGCCAGGTGGCCTGCTCGCCGTCGACGAACCCGGCCTTCGGGTGAGCCATCTGCAGCTCACGGGTGCGATAGGCGACGACGCAGACCGCACGCACGTAGTCCGCGGCCTCGAAGCACGACGCGTTGGTGATGTACGAGGACGGGGCGATCTGCCCGACGTAGGCGGCCATCAGCTGCATGCCGTGCAACGGGTACCGGCCCGGCGTGAACACCGTGCGAAGCGTGTTCACCCAATCCTTGGACAGCTTCCCGTCGTGGCCCCGGTCGTGGAACTCCGAACACAGCTCGCGGACCACGACCTCCTTCTCGTCCTGGCGCGCGCAGTACTCGCGGTAGGTGTACTGGTCGGGGTCGCGGAACCCGTCCCAGTCCTCGCACGCCAGCGGCGAGTCGTCGCGGTAGGTGGAGAACCACATGTTCATCGGGGCCGCGGGGTTCGCCTCGTACGGCGCGTCGCGGCCCTTGCGCATGCTGTAGTGAAGCTGGTGGGTGACGATCTCGTACTCGCTCGGACGGCGACGGATGTCGCCGAAGGCGGACCAGGTCCGCAGCCTGCTGGCCACTTGACACTCCTGAGTGGGACGGGTCGCGCGGTTCCGGCGCGACGTTGGGTCGGTGCCACAGCGGCTGAACTGAGCCGGAGCGAGGGCCTGCCCGAGCCCCGGCCAGAAAGCCGCAATGTGCGCTGTCAGACCTTCTTTCGAGTCCAGATCAGCTGGTCGGAGTTCGAGCTGTCGATGACCCCGTTGAACGAGGACATCAGCATCTCCAGTTCGCGCATCGGGTAGTCACGACCGAGTTCCTTCTCGATCGAGGAGCGGGTGAGCAGCATCGGTGGGTCGCACTCGATGCGCACGTAGGCGTGCCGGTCGATAACGCGAACCTCCTTGTCCGGGTTGTCGTCCCGGGCGGCCTGGATGATGCCGTCGATCTCGTCGCTCATTCGGAGGATGGGGCCAACTCCTGGCATGTTCGATCTCCCTTCCGTGCCTAGTTGGCGTACTCGACGGTGACTTCACCCAGCGGCTGGATGATCGATTCCCCCACGGTGATGTCGTTGGGGACAGGCGTGCCCTCGTACGAGATCTTGTACTCGGCACCCTGGCGCTTGAAGAAGCGCTTGCCGATCATCAGGTCGGTGACCTTCTCGATCGCCTGCGGGATCGTGTCGGTGGACTCGAAGACCACCAGGTGGGTGATGTGGTCGCCCTTGAACCAGGCATTCACCGGGATCATCTGAACTTCGTCGCTCACAGTTCCTTTTCCTCTCTGAGTCGCAGGCGCCGGATCAGTCGAGCTCGTCGTGCCCGAGCTGGGTGTTGATGCCGCCGGCGTCCCAGAAGGACGTCACGTCGTCGATCTTGCCCCCCGCGTCGACGTGGAAGCGGAACAAATGCCGCTCGGAGAACTTCTTCCCCGTGGCGGCCACCGTCAGGTAGGGCGCGGCTTGCGTGCCCGAGATGGTGACCTCGGCGACGACATTGCCGTCGTCATCGGCGTAGATGTCGTTGACCTTGTTGGTCAGGTCCGGGAAAGCACGGAAACCCAGGCCCCAGACCGTGCGGCCGACGCCGTTCACGTAGCCGGTGCCGGAGACCCGGCGGGTCCGGTCGTGCTGCACGAACGGGACGTAGTCGAACTTAGCGCGTGGCGTGCACAGGTCGGCCATCGCGATCGTGCTGCGCTTCTTGTGTGCCGCGAAGAAGTCCTCGACCGTCTTGGTCGCGGCGTCCGAACGCTTGCTCATGCCCGCACCCCCGCAATCGCCTCTTCGTAGGTCTTGTTGGCGCCGAGGCTCCACTTCAGCTCATTCGTGCAGAAGAAGACCTTCAACGAGGCGACCGTGTTGCCGCCGGCCTCGATGCTCCACGCCTGCCGGGACTCCAGCATGCGGCCGTCGCGGTTGGGGACGTCGAAGAACGGCTCCTTCTGAGGGCCGGTCAGAACCACGTCGATCAGAGCCTTCTCCCCCGCCAGGACGGTCTTCCCGACGATGATCTCGAGGTCCGGGAAAGCCGTGAACAGGGGTTCGAAGAACTCCTTGGCCTTGGTACTGGCCGCGCCCTTGATGTTCAGCGGAACGATGTCGATCTTGCCGCCCTTGGTGGCCGCCGCGACCGCGTCGATGTCCCGCGCCGCGACGGCAGCGACCAAGGCCTCCACCGCTGCCTTGGCACTCATCGGGTGTGCTCCTTCATCTGGGATTCCTTACGCAGTAGAGAGCTGAGGGGACGTCAGACAGTTACATTGCGACGCTCCGCGTCGCTTCGCGGCGTAGAGCGCTTCGCGCTCTACGCCATTGGGTCCGTAGCGGGCTGGGCATTGCGAACCCTCAGAACACCAGGACGGGCTTGACGCTGACGCCGGCCTCGGTGTCGTGCGCAGCCTTGTTGACCTCGTCGAGCTTGTAGGTGGTGACGAGCTTTTCCAGCGGGAAGTTGCCCTGCTGCATCAACGTGACGAGACGCGGGATGAAGATCTGCGGCGAGAGGTTGCCACTCTCGATGTGCCCGACGATCCGCTTGCCGGCCAGCATGACGTCGTTCATGTCGAAGCTGTATTCGGTGCCCAGGGCGGCGGCGCCGATCAGCGCACAGGTGCCCATAGTGCCGAGGCTGTCGATTGCCTGCCGGGCGACCTTCGGGCTCGCGGTGAGCTCGATGGAGTAGTCCGCACCGCCACCGGTGATCTCCTTGATCGCCTCGACCGAGTCGACCTCGGCGCCGTTCACACCGTGGGTCGCGCCCAGGGACTTGGCGAGCTCGAGGCGCTGCGGCTTGATGTCGACCGCGATGATCGTCGTGCAGCCGACGGCCTTGGCGGCCATCAGCGCGGCCAGACCGACCGAGCCGGCGCCGAAAATCGCGATCGAGGTGCCGAGCTCCGGGTTGAACGTGCTCAGCACTGCGGCCGCGCCGGTCTGGATGCCGCAACCCATCGGGCCGAGCAGTTCCAGCGGAGCGGCCGGGTCGACCTTGACGACGCTGCGCTCGTAGGCGATGGAGTGGCTGGCCCAGGACGACTGACCGAAGAAGTGACCGGACAGCCGCTCACCCTTGGCGTCGGTGAGCGCGCTGGACTCGTCGGACAGGCGGCCGCCGGAGAAGTTGGCGCCGTAGAGCTGGGCGCAGTAGGCGGGGCGGCCGAGGGTGCAGGACTTGCAGATGCCGCAGGACATGTAGCTCATGACCACGTGGTCGCCCGGCTGGACCCGGGTGACGTTCTTGCCGACGGCCTCGACGACACCCGAACCCTCGTGACCGAACACGGCGGGCAGCGGGACGGGATACCACTGGTCCCGGCAGATCAGGTCGGTGTGGCAAACACCGGCACCCACGTTGCGGACGAGGACCTCGTCCTCACGGGGGTCGGCCAGGTTGACCTCCTCGATCTGGAAATCCTCGCCCTGACCACGACAGACCGCAGCAGTGATTTTCACCTGATTACTCCAAGCTCGCACGAGTGGAACGCCGTTTGCGGTACTTGCCCGACAGGCGCGCGCCGGGGGGACGGGGGGACGGTCCGGGCGCGCCTGCAAGCTTCGGCGGACCAGACACTACGTGCGGACTTTCGGTCGCGGCTTCGGTCGCGACGGCCAATCAGCACGGGCCTGGTCAGCCGTACCGGCTGACCAGGGAATTCTTCTCGGCGTCGGCAGTCCTTGGCCACAGCATCGCGTTGTGAAGTGGGCTACTTCGGACGCGCCGAGTTGATCCGGACCGGCTGTGAGCCGCGTCACTCCGGGTCGATCCGCGAGCCCCACCGGCCGCAAAACGCGACGTCGCGGGCGCTTGGTGCCTGCCCGCGACGTCGGAATTGGAGCTGTTCGGCTCAGCCGGCGGACCGCGCCAGCAGTCCATATGTGACGGAATCCGCAAGGGCCTGCCAGGACGCCTCGATGATGTTCTCGTGGACGCCGACGGTGTCCCACTCACGTTCGCCGTCGGTCGTCTCCACCAGAACCCGCACGACCGCGCCGGTCCCGTGCGAGCCCTCGATGATGCGCACCTTGTAGTCGAGAAGTTCAAGGTGCGCGAGATCCGGGTAGACCTGTTCGAGCGCTTGCCGCAGCGCGGTGTCCAGCGCGTTGACCGGGCCGTTCCCCTCGCCGGTGGCGACCATCCGCCGTCCGCCCGCATGCACCTTGACGGTGGCCTCCGTACGCACCGTGCCCGCCCCGTCGCGGTCCACGATGACACGCCAGGACTCCAACTCGAAGGTGCTCACCGCACCCGGGTCGAGCTCTTGGCGGACCAGCAGGTCAAAGCTGGCGTCCGCGGCTTCGAAGGAGTAACCACGGGCCTCCAGTTCCTTGACCCGCTCGACGACCCGGCCGAGCGCATCCTTGTCCGCGGACAGGTCGTGACCCATCTCGCGGCCCTTGAGCTCGACGCTGGCCCGGCCGGCCATCTCCGAGACGAGCATCCGCATGTCATTTCCGACCTTGGACGGGTCGGTGTGCTGGTAGAGGTCCGGGTCGACCTTGATGGCGCTGGCGTGCAGCCCGGCCTTGTGCGCGAAGGCGCTCTCCCCCACGTAGGGCGACTGGTGGCGCGGCGTCTGGTTGGCCACTTCGGCGATCGCGTGACTGACCCGGCGCAGCTCCCCGAGGCTGCCTTGCGGGAGTACGAGGCGGTCCATCTTGAGTTCGAGATTCGCCACCACGGTGGCCAGGTTCGCGTTGCCGGACCGCTCGCCGTAACCGTTCATCACGCCCTGCACGTGGGTGACGCCGGCCTCCACCGCTGCGATGGTGTTCGCCACCGCGCAGCCGGCGTCGTCGTGACAGTGGATGCCCAAGCGGGCACCGGAGCGGGACAGCACCTCACCGACGGAATCCATCAGCCGGCTGGGCAACTGCCCGCCGTTGGTGTCGCAGAGCACGATGACATCGGCTCCGGCCTCGGCCGCGGTGCGCACGACCTCGAGGGCGTAGTGCGGGTTCGCCGCGTAGCCGTCGAAGAAATGCTCCGCGTCGACGAACACCCGACGACCCGCGGCCCGCAGGTGTGCCACGGTGTCGCGGATCATCGCGAGGTTCTCGTCGAGCGTGGTCTTCAGCGCCCGCAGGACGTGTCGGTCGTGGCTCTTGGCGACCAGGCAGATCGTGCCGGCCCCGGAGTCGCGAAGCGCCGCAACCTGTGGGTCGTCGGCCGCTTTTCCGTCTGCCTTGCGGGTGGAGCCGAAGGCCGTGAGCACCGAGTTCCGGAGCTTCAGTTCCTGCTGAGCGCGCGCGAAGAACTCGGTGTCCTTGGGCAGGGCACCGGGCCAGCCACCTTCGATGAACCCGACACCGAGGTCGTCAAGGTGCTGGGCAATCGCCAGTTTGTCCGCCACGGTCAGCGCCATGCCCTCGCCCTGCGCACCGTCGCGCAGCGTCGTGTCGTAGACGTGGAAGGCGTCACCGACCGCCGGGGTAGTGAAGACCGTGCTCATCGTGCTTCTCCTGTTCGCTTGCCCCTGACAAACAAAAAACCCCTCGCCGGACGGCGAGAGGTTTGCGCACCTGAGTCTTACTCAGCAGGTGCGCTCACTCAATAATCAGGGTCTGTGCCACGTGGTCAGTGTGACACAGGCCGTGGCCGACGCAAAATTCCGCGCCATCGGCAGGTGGTTCATCAGCCGAAGGGGTTCTCGACAGCGAGGTCGCCGTATTTCTGATTCGGGCCCAGGTCCTCGCTGAGGATCGTCCGGCATCCTGCGCGTCTGGCCGCGACGACGATGGCGGCGTCGAAGATCGACAGCTGCGCATCATCCGCGAGTTGCGAGGCCTGCAGCACCAGCTCACGATCGGCTTCGACCACCGGGAACTTCGCCACGGAGCGCACGGCCGTGTCAGCCTGGTGCCGGGTGAGTCCGAGTTTGCGAGTGCAGACGCTGTGCAATTCGAGCAGCACCTGGGTGCTGACCACGATGTCCCGGCGTCGTTCATCGATCAGTTGAAGGGCTCGTACCTGCTTGTCCGGATCCGCCAAATCCAGCGAATAGACGAAGACGTTGGTGTCGAGGAAAACCCTGGCGCTCACGCGCGCTCGAGGCGTTCGTGCCACAGCTCATCGCGCGACCAGCCGCGTTGGCCCTGATCGCTGCGGCCGCTGTTGGCCCGGGCGAAGGCCAGGAATTCATCGGCGGCCCGATCGGAGCCGTCGCCGGCGGCGTAGCGGATCAGCTCGTCGCGCAACACCGCGTTCACCGAGGTGCCTTGGTCCGCCGCGCGAACCCGGGCGCGACGAAGCACATCGTCGTCAACAGCGATGGTTAGATTTGCCACGGGATCAGTGTAACGCGGGACCCGTGTTAGCGAATGCTAACCGGTCACCGCGATGCAGGCGATCTCCACCCGCGCGCCCAGGTACAGCCCGGTGACGCCGAAGGCGTGCCGCGCCGTCCAGCGAGGACCCGTTGCGCTCCACAACGGCCTTGAGGTTCTCCATCGCCTGTTCGGCCTCCGGGGGTGATTCCGCCGGGGACGATCTTTCCGCCCTTGTCGAGGCCGAGGTTGCCCGCCACGTAGAGCGAGCCGACGCGCACGGCATCGGAGTAGGGAAGGCGCTCAGCAGACCTTGTGCAGCCAGCCGTGCTTGTCCGGGGCGTGCCCGTGCTGGATCTCCAAGAGGGCGTGGCGGATCGCGGTGGTGACCGGGCCGATGCCAGCACCGGCCATCGGCTGGTCGCCCCCGCGCCAGTGCAGCGACCCGACCGGGGTGATGACCGCCGCGGTGCCGCAGGCGAACACCTCGGTGATTGCGCCGCTCGCGACGCCGTCGCGCCAGTCGTCGATCGAGATTCGGGTCTCCTCGACCCGGTGTCCCAGGTCGGCGGCGAGCTTGCCGATCGAGTCGCGGGTGACACCCTCGAGGATCGAACCGGTCAGCGCCGGGGTCCGGATGGAGCGGTCGGCGTGGACGAAGTACAGGTTCATCCCGCCGAGTTCCTCGATCCAGCGACGCTCGACGGCATCGAGGAAGACCACCTGGTCGCAGCCGTTGGCGATGGCCTCCTGCTGCGCGATCAGGCTCGCGGCGTAGTTGCCGGCGCACTTCGCCGCGCCGGTACCGCCGGGCGAGGCGCGGGTGTACTCCTCCGACAGCCAGATCCGCACGGGCTTGAGCCCGCCCTTGAAGTACGCCCCGGCCGGTGAGGCGATCACCAGGAACGTGACGTGCCCGGCCGGCTTGACCCCGAGGAAGACCTCGGAGGCGAACATGAACGGGCGCAGGTACAGGCTCTGCTCCGGCCGGCTCGGCACCCAGTTCTGATCGGTCGTCACCAACGCGTCGATGGCGCCGACGAACATCTCAGCCGGCAGCTCCGGCAGTGCCAGCCGCTGCGCGGAGCGCTGGAAGCGGGCGGCGTTGGACTCCGGACGGAACGTGAAGATCGAGCCGCCGGCGTGCCGGTAGGCCTTGAGTCCCTCGAAGATCGCCTGCGCGTAGTGCAGCACCGCGCTGGCCGGGTCCATCGAGATCGGCCCGTACGGCCGCACGGTCGGCTCGTGCCAACCGCGCTCGGCGGTCCAGGTGATCGCGACCATGTGGTCGGTGAAGTACTTGCCGAACCCGGGGTCGGCCAGGATCTCGGCGCGCCGGGCGTCGCCGGCCGCGGCCGGGTTTGGCTGGAACGTGAACTCGGTGCGGCCGATCGTCTGCATGGCTGAAACGTTACTCGTGGAGGTGGCGCTCATCACGTGCTCCTCGCGAGGACTCGGGAAGGGGGCTGAAAGATCAGCCCGCTACTCGAGCCGCGATCGCGTCGCCGACCTGCGAGGTGCTGCGGGCCGCCGAGCCGCGCTCGGCCAGGTCGGCCTCGACCGCGGCGACGACCTTGGCGGCGGCAGGGGCCTGGCCGACGTGCTCGAGCAGCATGGCCACCGACAGCACGGTGGCCGTCGGGTCGGCCTTGCCCTGCCCGGCAATGTCCGGCGCCGAACCGTGGACCGGTTCGAACATCGACGGGTGTGCGCGACTGACGTCGAGGTTGCCGCTGGCGGCCAGCCCGATGCCACCGGTGATCGCGGCGGCCAGGTCGGTGAGGATGTCGCCGAACAGGTTGTCGGTCACGATCACGTCGAATCGTTCCGGCTGGGACACGAAGAAGATCGTGGCCGCGTCGACGTGCAGGTAGTCGTGGGTGACGTCGGGAAACTCCGCGGCGACCTCGTCGGTGATCCGGGTCCACAGTCGCCCGGCGTGGACGAGAACGTTGTTCTTGTGGACCAGCGTCAACTTCTTGCGGGGTCGGGCCGCGGCGCTGTTGAACGCGTAGCGCACGACGCGCTCGATCCCGAACGCGGTGTTCAGGCTGACCTCGGTGGCGACCTCGTGCGGGGTGCCGGTACGCAGGCTGCCGCCGTTGCCCGTGTACGGACCCTCGGTACCTTCGCGCACCACGACGAAGTCGATGCTCGTGTCCCCCAGCGGCGAGGTCACTCCCGCGAAGAGCTTGGCCGGCCGCAGGTTCACGTGGTGGTCGAACGCGAAGCGCAGCTTGAGCAGCAGGCCCCGCTCGAGCACCCCGGACGGGACGCCCGGGTCGCCGACGGCGCCGAGCAGGATCACGTCGTGCCCGCCGAGTTCGGCGAGCACCGAGTCCGGCAGGGTCTCCCCCGTCGCGTGCCAGCGCCGCGCCCCGAGGTCGTAGTGCTGGGTCTCGATCTTGACCGACGACCCGACCGCGGCGTCCAGGACCTTCAGTCCCTCGGCCACGACCTCCGGGCCGATGCCGTCTCCGGGAATCACTGCGAGGCGAAGGCTGTCCATGCCCTCAGTTTAGGGGGCCGTCTCACGACTCGGCCGCCGCGTCCCAGGTTGCGAGACGCAGCGGCCGGGGCGATGACAGGCCGGTGTCAGTCCAGGTCGACGGCGCGGGCCCAATCGGCCGAGATGCCCACGGCGAGGTCGTTCAGGTTGTCGAACGGGATCGCCGAGTCGACCGTGAGCACCACCATGGCCGTGCCGCCCTTCTCGTCGCGGGCGACCTGCATGCCGGCGATGTTGATCCCGGCGTCGCCGAGGATCCCACCGACGATGCCGATCACGCCCGGCCGGTCGTCGTAGCGGAAGAACGCCATGTGGCGCGCGAGTTCGACGTCGACCTCGAAGCCGTCGATCTCCACGATTCGCTCGACCAGCTTGCGGGCACCGGACAGCGTGCCGGACACCGAGACGATCTCGCCGGTGGCCATCGTGCCCCGGACGGTAATGAGGTTCCGGTAGCGCGGGCTGTCCGGGCTGGTGGTTAGGTGCACCTCGACGCCGCGCTCCTGCGCGAACAGCGGGGCGTTGACGTAGGAGACCGTCGATTCCTCGGCCACGCCGGTGAACACACCCTTGAGAGTGGCCAACTCCATGACCTTCACGTCGTGCTTGGCGATCTCACCACGGATCTCGACGTCGAGGCGGTGGGCGACCCCACCGGCCATCGCGGTGAACAGCCGGCCCAGGTTCTCGGCCAGCGGCAGGCCCGGACGGATCTCCTCGGCGATGACGCCGCCCTGGACGTTGACGGCGTCCGGCACGAGCTCACCGGCCAGCGCGAGACGCACCGACTTGGCGACCGAGATGCCGGCCTTCTCCTGCGCCTCGTCGGTGCTGGCTCCCAGATGCGGCAACGCGACCACGGTGTCCAGCTCGAACAGCGGGCTGTCGGTGCACGGCTCCTTGGCGTAGACGTCCAGTCCGGCCCCGGCCACGCGCCCTTCCTTGAGTGCGGAGTACAGCGCGGCCTCGTCCACGATCCCGCCGCGGGCGGCGTTGATGATGTGCACGGTCGGTTTGACGGTGTGCAACGCCTCCTCGCCGATCAGGCCAACCGTCTCCGGAGTCTTCGGCAGATGGACGGTGATGAAGTCGGACTCGCGCAGCAGCTCGTCGAGGGAGACCAGGCGAACCCCGAGCTGGGTGGCGCGCGCGGCGGAGACGTAGGGGTCGTAGGCGATCAGGTTCACCTCGAAAGCGGCCAGCCGGGCGGCGACCAGGGCACCGATGCGCCCCAGGCCGACGACCCCGACAACCTTGTCGGCGACCTCGACGCCGGTGTACTTCGACCGCTTCCACTGCCCGGCCTTCAGCGCGGCGTGGGCCGGCGACACGTGCCGAGCGCTGGCCAGCAGCAGGGCCACGGCGAGCTCGGCCGCGCTGGTGATGTTGGACTGCGGCGCGTTGACCACCATCACGCCGGCCTTCGTGGCCGCCGGGACGTCGACGTTGTCCAGGCCGACACCGGCGCGGGCGACAACCCGCAGCTTCTTGGCCGCCGCCAACGCCTCGGCGTCGACCTGGGTGGCGGAGCGGATCAGGATCGCGTCCACGTCGGCGATGGCGGGCAGCAGGACCGCCCGGTCCGCGCCGTCGCAATGCCGGATCTCGAAGTCCGGCCCGAGGGCATCGATGGTGGCGGGCGAGAGCTCTTCGGCGATTAGAACGACGGGCTTGGACACAGGAAAGTTCCTTCTGGACGGCTCGACTGACCGGCGAACAGGAACACAGCACTGTGCCCGCGAGGTGATCAGTGTAACCAGCTCGAAACACGCTCCGCGCCCCCGACCAGCGTGTTCTTGGCCTCCGTACAGCTCCCGCGGACGAACGACGACAAAGGGTGCCCGCAATCGCGGGCACCCTTCGCGCTTGGGTCGAAATCCGGCCGTGTGCCGGCAGAGCACCACAACAGTGGTCGTGCTGTCCCGGTTGCGGTCGGAACTGTCCGCGGTCCAGTCCTCGCCCGGGGCATGGCACCCGGCGCACCGGTTTCCGGCTACGTGCCGGGCGAGGCCAGCGAGACATCCAGCCCCGCGGCGACCAACAGCGCGCAGTAGGTCTCGACGGCGTCCGGTGCCGCGGCACCCCGGTCGCGTAGCTCACGCACGCACCGCGCCGCCAGGTCGACCGATCCGTACACGTGGTGCGACAGCAGCGCGAGGTGCTTGAGCTGCTCCTCGGTGGTCGGCGGCGCAACGTCGCGGACGTAGACGGCGTCGGCCTCGAGCAGTTGATGGAACGGGACGCGCGGGTTGCCCTCGCGCACCAGCGGGGTCAACGCCCAGTTCTTGACCGCGGCGAATCCGTGGGGCACGAACCCCGCCGCGCGCAGCTCGACGTCGACCTCGCCGAACGTGGGCTGGCCCTCGTAGAGCGGCAGGAACGAGACCTCGGTGTGGATGGCCACGCAGTCGCGCAGGGCCTGGCGCCCGTTGCGGAAGACCATCAGCTCCGAGCCCTGGATGTCGATCTTCAGCAGGTCGATCGCCGGGATCTCGGCGATGTCGTCCAGCCGGCGGGTCGGCAGTTCGACGGTAGACACGACGGCACCGAACTGGTCGAACAGGTGAAAGCGTTCAAGCGCCTTCGGGTCCGGACGCAACAGGCTGGTCATGCCCTCGGCCGCGCAGATGTGCAGGGTGTGGGTCCCGCCGTCGCCGACCGCCCACGGCAGGTAGGTCTCGTCGGGACCGGCGACCTGACGCAATCGCGCCAACGCCTCGGCCTGCGGCTCGAAGCCGACGACCGTGCACAGACCGGCCCGCAACATCGGCGCGTACGGCGGGTCGCCGTCCACCGGGTTGGCCCCGATGTCGACGACCGCCGTACGGCGGTGCGGCTTCAGCAGTTCGGACAACGCGTCCGGCCCGACCTCGACCAAGTCCGGGACCTCCTCGGTCACGACCTCGGCCACTCCGAGGTCGGGCCGGCGGGCGCGTTTCCTGGACAACTAGTCGGAGGTGATCCAGCTCATGAGCGGGCGCAGCTTGGCGCCAGTCTTCTCGATGGGGTGGTTGTGGCCTTCCTCGACGTACTTCTTGTAGTTGGGCAGGCCGTTGTCGTACTCCTCCATCCACCGGTTGGCGAAGGAGCCGTCCTGGATCTCGGCCAGGATCCGCTTCATCTCGGCCTTGGTCTCGGCGGTGACGATGCGCGGACCGGAGACGTAGTCGCCCCACTCGGCGGTCTCCGAGATCGACCAGCGCATCTTGGAGATACCGCCCTCGTACATCAGGTCGACGATCAGCTTCACCTCGTGCAGGCACTCGAAGTACGCGACCTCGGGCTGGTAGCCCGCCTCGATCAGCGTCTCGAAGCCGGCCATGATCAGGTGCGACAGGCCACCGCAGAGCACGACCTGCTCACCGAACAGGTCGGTCTCGGTCTCCTCGGTGAAGGTGGTCTTGATGATCCCGGCGCGGGTGCCGCCGATGCCCTTGGCGTAGGACTTCACGAGGTCCCAGGCCTTCCCGGTGGCGTCCTGCTCGACGGCGATGATGCAGGGGACGCCCTTGCCCTCGACGAACTGACGGCGCACCAGGTGGCCCGGGCCCTTGGGGGCAACCATGCAGACGTCGACGTTGGCCGGCGGCTTCACAAGGTCGAAGCGGATGTTCAGGCCGTGGCCGAAGAAGACCGCGTCGCCGTCCTTGAGGTTCGGGGCGACGGCCTCGGCCCAGACCTTCCGCTGCACCGGGTCCGGCGTCAGGATCATGATCACGTCGGCCTCGGCGCACGCCTCGGCGGAAGTGACGACCCGCAGGCCTTCCTCCTCCGCCTTCGCCCGGCTCTTCGAACCCTCGGGCAGGCCGACACGCACGTCGACGCCGGAGTCGCGCAGGGACAACGCGTGCGCATGCCCCTGACTGCCGTAGCCCAGCACCGCGACCTTGCGGCCCTGGATCACGGACAGGTCGGCGTCTTCGTCGTAGAACATCTCTGCTGCCACGGCTCTAAACTCCTGCTTCGTCGAATCGTCGGGTTCGGTGACTGAGGTTAGGTCAGGCGCTGCGTTCGACCGGACGCAGGCTGCGGTCGGTGATCGAACGAGGTCCGCGGCCGATCGCGACCATGCCGGACTGGACGAGTTCCTTGACCCCGAACGGCTCGAGGATCCGCAGGAACGCGTCGAGCTTGTCGGCGCTGCCGGTGGCCTCGATCGTCACCGAGTCGGTGGACACGTCGATGACCTTGGCCCGGAACAACTGGACGGTCTCCAGCACGTGCGAGCGGCTGTCGGCGTCGGCGCGGACCTTGACCAGCAGCAGTTCGCGCTGCACCGACGAGCCCGGCTCCAGCTCGACGATCTTGATGACGTTGATCAGCTTGTTCAGCTGCTTGGTGACCTGCTCCAACGGCGAGGAGTCGACGTTGACCGCGATCGTCATCCGGGAGATCTCCGGGTGCTCGGTCGGGCCGACGGCCAGGGAGTCGATGTTGAAGCCGCGGCGGGAGAACAGGCTCGCGATGCGAGCCAGCACCCCCGGCTTGTTCTCGACCAGAACCGACAGGGTGTGAACGGTCATCGGGGGTCGACCTCCTCTTCCTCCGAGCGGTCCCAGGTCGGCGCCATGCCGCGGGCGTAGAGAATCTCGTCGTTGCTGGTGCCGGCGGCGACCATCGGCCACACCATCGCGTCGGCGTGGACCACGAAGTCGATGACCACCGGGACGTCGTTGATCTCCATCGCCTTGCGGATCGTGGCGTCGACGTCCTCGGCCTTCTCGCAGCGCAGCCCGACGCAGCCGTAGGCGTCGGCCAACTTGACGAAGTCCGGGATGCGCTTGGACTGCAGGTCGGTGTTCGAGTAGCGGCCCTCGTAGAAGAGGGTCTGCCACTGGCGGACCATGCCCAGGTTGCCGTTGTTGATGATGGCCATCTTGATCGGGAAGCCCTCGATCGAGCTGGTCGCCAGCTCCTGGTTGGTCATCTGGAAGCAGCCGTCGCCGTCGATGCCCCAGACCACCGCGTCCGGACGACCCGCCTTGGCGCCCATCGCAGCCGGCACGCAGTAACCCATGGTGCCCAGGCCACCGGAGTTCAGCCAGGTGCCCGGCTTCTCGTAGTTCACAAACTGGGCGGCCCACATCTGGTGCTGGCCGACACCGGCGACGTAGATCGCGTCCGGCCCGGCGATCTCGCCGAGACGCTCGATGACGTATTGCGGCGACAGGCCCCCGTCCTCGGGCACGTCGTAGCCGCGCGGGTAGCGGGCCCGCAGGGACCGGACCTGCTCGCTCCACTCGCTGTAGTTGCCGTGGTGGCCGGCGTCGTGCTCGGCCTGGACGGCGACGATCAGGTCCGCGATCACCTCACGGCAGTCGCCCACGATGGGGACGTCGGCCACGCGGTTCTTGCCGATCTCGGCCGGGTCGATGTCGGCGTGGATGACCTTGGCGCCGGGCGCGAACGAGGACAGCTTGCCGGTGACCCGGTCGTCGAAGCGCGCGCCGAGGGTGATCAGCAGATCGGACTTCTGCAGAGCACCGACCGCGGCGACCGTGCCGTGCATGCCGGGCATGCCCAGGTGCAGTTCGTGGCTGTCCGGGAACGCGCCGCGGGCCATCAGCGTGGTGACGACCGGGATGCCGGTCAGCTCGGCCAGCACCCGCAACTCTGCCGCGGCGTGGGCCTTGATGACGCCGCCACCCACGTAGAGCACCGGTCGCGACGCGGACACGATCAGCTTGGCTGCCTCGCGGACCTGCTTGGCGTGCGGTCGGGTGACCGGGCGGTACCCGGGCAGGTCGAGGGTTTCCGGCCAGACGAACTTGGTCCGCGCCTGCAGCGCGTCCTTGGAGATGTCGACCAGCACCGGGCCCGGGCGGCCGGTCGAGGCGATGTGGAACGCCTCGGCGATGGCGCGCGGGATCTCGTCGGCGTTGGTGATGAGGTAGTTGTGCTTGGTGATCGGCATCGTGATGCCGCGGATGTCGGCCTCCTGGAAGGCGTCCGACCCGATCGCGCTGCTGGGGACCTGGCCGGTGATCGCGACGATCGGGACCGAGTCCATGTGGGCGTCCGCGATGGCCGTCACCAGGTTCGTGGCACCCGGTCCGGAGGTGGCCATGCAGACGCCGACCCGGCCGGTGGCCATCGCGTAGCCCTGGGCCGCGTGGCCGGCGCCCTGCTCGTGCCGGACGAGGACGTGCCGGATCTGCTGGGAGTCGAACAACGGGTCGTAGGCGGGGAGGATCGCCCCGCCCGGGATACCGAAGATGATTTCGACCCCGGCCGCCTCGAGCGAGCGGATCAGTGATTGAGCGCCGGTTATGGACTCGCTGCTGGCTTCCGACATCGTTGCGTTCTTCCTCATCGGGCGGGGTTTGTGGGCACAAAAAACCCCTCGCGCCCGCTGCGGGCGGAACGAGGGGTGGCGCGCTCGGCAGACGGGTGTGTCAGCCGGCGCGCTGGCCAAGTACTACGGAGATCGCGAAACACATAGGGAGAACCTCGCCGATCGACCGCCCGCTGTCAAGTCGAGCTCCCGTGTCGGTGACGTCCGTAACCGCCGGTGGCCGCGCGGATAAATTCCGCGAATGCTGCCGGATGGGGTGGAACCGGATCGATCGGGTCAGCGTCGAAGCACGTATCGACCGGGGGGGATGACCGGGAGGTGCGCTGTGCAGCACGAGGATTTTTCGCAGAATCCGTCAGCGGCCTCCGGCCACCGGTTCGATCCCGTCGCGGAGGGGACGGCGGGAGCAGACGGCAGGTCGTTCGCCGGCGCGCGGGGGCTCATCGGCGTCAACGACTCGTCGGTACGACCGCAGGCGGCGGGCATCAGCACGCCACCTCCAGCGGGTAGCCGGAATCGATCCGGCCGCCGCCGCTGGGGAGTGGCGACGCTGGTGCTCGCCGTCGCTGTCGTCGGGACGCCTGCCGGTGTCGCCTCCGGCGCGACCTCCCCCGGCGGGTCCGGGTTGCGCGGCTTCGGCGACTGCCCGTCGTTCACCCAGTACATGCGCACCGTCACCGACCCCGACGTCGGCCCGTACGGGACCGGTGGCGGTGGGCCGATGCTCTACCGCAGCGCGCCTATGACGAACGCGGCGAGCCCGGAGGCGCGCAGTTCTTCCGCCGCCGACGGGGTGTCCAACGGGCCGACCGGCACCAACGTCCAGGAGGCCGGGGTCGACGAGCCGGACGTGGCGAAGGTCGACGGCTCCACCCTGTACACGCTCAACGGCGGCCGGCTCGACGTCGTCGACGTCAGCGGGCGCACCCCGCGGGCCCGCGGCAACCTCACCTTCCCGAGCAGCTCGACCGACGAGCTGCTGGTACTGCCGCAGCACCGCCTGCTGGTCATCGGCAACACGTGGGTCGCTTCCTACGGGCCCGGTCCGATCCGGCCGATGCCCGGTGGCCCGATCCGGCGGCAGCCCAGCACGGCGATGGTGGTCCGGCCCGGCTCGTCGGAGGCGAGCCTGACCGTCGTCGACGTCGCCAATCCCGACCGGCCGGCCGTCGAGTGGGTCGAGACGATCAGCGGCTCGTACGTGGCCGCACGACTGCACGACGGCGTGGCCCGCATCGTGCTGGGCTCCGCGCCGCACGTCGTCTACCGCCCGATGCAGGACGGCGAGTCCGCCCAGGCCGCGACCGACGCCAACAAGGCGAGGCTGCACAAGGCCCCGGCCGAGGACTTCCTGCCGACCCGTCAGGTCCACGACGGCGCCGGGCACCTGACGGCCTCCGGTCCGTTGCTGCGGTGCACCGACGTGAGCCGACCGGCGCAGGAGTCCGGCAGCGGGATCATCACGATCCTGACCGTCGACACCCGGCAGGATGCCGCGCGCTTCACCTCCGCCCGCGGCACCGGGGTGGTCGGCACCGGCGATCTGGTCTACAGCAGCGCCGATCGGTTGTATGTGGCCACCACCGAGGGCGGCTGGAACTCCGCGCGCCCGGTCCCGGCGGCGGGTTCGACACCCGCCGCACCGGTTGAACGTCGGACCGCCATCCATGCGTTCGACGCGACCGGGCGCGCGGCCACTCCGTACCTCGGCAGCGGGACCGTCGACGGTTTCCTGCTGGGCCGCTGGGCCTTCTCCGAGCACAACGGCTACCTGCGCGTGGCGACCACGACAGGTCAGCCGTGGGCGCCGCCCGGCGAGGGGCCGTCCGGCCCGGGAACCTCGCAGAGCAGTGTCGTGGTGCTGGCCGAGAAGCCGGACGGGCTGCGCCAGGTCGGCAGCGTGAGCGGGTTGGGCGCCGGCGAGCGCATCTACGGGATCCGGTGGTTCGACGACCTGGCCGCAGTTGTGACCTTCCGGCAGATGGACCCGCTGTACCTGGTTGATCTGTCCGACCCGCACTCGCCGGCGTTGCGCGGTCAACTCGAGCTGACCGGCTACTCGGCCTACCTGCACCCGACCGGCAGCTCACGGCTGATGGGCATCGGGCAGGACGCCGACGCGCAAGGCCATCCGACCGGCCTGCAGGCTCAGGAGTTCGACGTCTCGCGGTTGGCGCACCCGACTCGGACCGGCAAGGTCGAGTTCGGTCAGGGCTCGACCACGGTCCAGAACGACTCCCGGGCGTTCACGTATCTGACTGACCGTCAGCTGGCGGTGCTGCCGGCGTTCGTGACCGAGCAGGTCAAGTGCCCGCCGAACGCCCAGTGTTACAGCGCAGGGCCCGGCTTCGTCGGTCAGATCAGCGTCCCCGCAGCGTTGGCGATCAGCGTCGACAGCCACGGCGGGCTGCACCAGGCCGGCAAGTTCGTCGCGGACTCGATGATCGTCCGGGTACTGCCGGTGGGCGGCCGCCTGGTCGCGATCAGCGGGACATCGGTGTATCTGCTGGACCCGGACGGGCTGAAGGAGATCGGCTCGACGCGGATAGCGCCGCAGCAGGCGAACCAGCCGCAGCCGATGACTCGGTGATCGCCTCGAACGTTTCGTCCCGGTAGTTTCGCCCTCGGTGGCCGTCCTGTCCTTCGTCCTGCCCCATCGGCCGGTGTCGCGCCGCTCGGCCGCCGACCGTTCCGCACCTCGTTCCGAGCATTGTCAGCCTTCGGTGACGCCGAGGCGGTCGAGGATGAGCGCCTTGACGGTGGCCGCGTCGGCCTGGCCCCGGGTGCTCTTCATGACCGCGCCGACCAGGGCGCCCACGGCCGCGACCTTGCCGCCGCGGATCTTCTCCGCGACGTCCGCGTTGGCCTCGATCGCGGCGTCGACCGCGGTGGCCAACGCCCCGGTGTCGGAGACGACCGCCAAACCGCGGGCCGCGACGATCTGCTCCGGGCTCCCCTCGCCGGCCAGCACGCCCTCGATCACCTGGCGGGCCAGCTTGTCGTTGAGCTTGCCCGCGTCAACCAGGCCGATGACGGCGTGCACGTCGGCCGGGGTGATCGGCAGTTCGGTCACCTCGACGCCGGCCACGTTGGCCGCGCGGGCGATCTCGCCCAGCCACCACTTGCGGGACGCATCCGGGGAGGCACCCAGCGCGACCGTGGCCTCCACCGGCTCGACCGCGCCCGCGTTGAGCAGCGACTCCAGCTCGAGGTCGGACAGGTTCCACTCGCTCTGCAACCGCCGCCGCCGGGCTGCCGGCAGCTCCGGCAGCGCTGCGCGCAACGACTCGACCCAGGCCGGGTCCGGCGCGACCGGGACCAGGTCCGGCTCCGGGAAGTACCGGTAGTCCTCGGCGGTCTCCTTGCTGCGCCCCGAGGTTGTCGTGCCGGCGTCCTCGTTGAAGTGCCGGGTCTCCTGGATCACCCGGCCGCCCGCATTGAGAACACCCGCCTGCCGGGAGATCTCGTGGCGCACGGCTCGTTCCACCGAGCGCAGCGAGTTCACGTTCTTGGTCTCGGTGCGGGTGCCCCACTTCGCCCCGGGCTTGGCCAGCGAGACGTTGGCGTCGCAGCGCAGCGAGCCCTCCTCCATGCGAACGTCGGAGATCCCCAGCGTCCGGCAGATGTCGCGCAGCTCGGTGACGTAGGCCTTCGCGACCACCGGGGCCATCGCGCCGGTGCCGGGCACCGGGCGGGTGACGACCTCGACCAACGGGATCCCGGCGCGGTTGTAGTCCACCAAGGAATGTGACGCCCCGTGAATCCGACCGGTGGCCCCGCCGATGTGGGTCGACTTGCCGGTGTCCTCCTCCAGGTGGACCCTCTCGATCTCGATGCGGACGGTCTTCCGCTCGACCTCCACGTCGAGGTAGCCGTCGGTGCAGATCGGCTCGTCGTACTGCGAGATCTGGAAGTCCTTCGGCATGTCCGGGTAGAAGTAGTTCTTCCGTGCGAACCGACAGGACGCGGCGATCGAGCAGTTCAGCGCCAGCCCGAGCCGGACGATCGATTCGATCGCCTTGGCGTTGGCCACCGGAAGCGAACCCGGCAGGCCCAGGCACGTCGGGCAGACCTGCGTGTTGGGGGCTGCCCCGAACGCGGTCGCGCAGCCGCAGAACATCTTCGACGCGGTGCCGAGCTCGACGTGGACCTCGAGCCCGATCAGTGGCTCGTAGGCCGCGATCGCCTCGTCGTAGGGAACCAGAACGCTCGTCACAGTGCTCACGTTCGCTTGCGCTCCTCGCTCGTTCCTCGCTCGTCGCAGTCGCTCACGATTGCGGTGCCCCCTCGATCAACAGCTTTCCGTCGCGTTCCCGCAGCGCGTTCTCCAGTGCGGCGCCGACCCGGTACATGCGCTCGTCGGCCATCGCGGGTGCCATGATCTGCAGCCCGGCAGGCAGGCCGTCCTCGGCCGCGAGGCCGATCGGAACCGACATCGCGGGAATGCCCGCGAGGCTGGCCGGGATCGTGCACAGGTCGCCGCGGTACATCGCCAATGGGTCGTGCACCTTCTCACCGATACGCCACGCGGTGGTCGGAGCGGTCGGCGAGATCAGCACATCGGCCTTCGTGAACGCGGCCGCGAAGTCGCGGATGATCAACGTGCGGACCTTCAGCGCGCTGCCGTAGTAGGCGTCGTAGTAGCCCGCCGACAACGCGTAGGTGCCGAGGATGATGCGTCGCTTGACCTCGGCGCCGAACCCGGCGGCCCGGGTGCGCGACATGACCTCCTCGACGCCGGCCGTGCCGTCGTCGCCGACCCGCAGGCCGTAGCGCATCGCGTCGAACCGGGCCAGGTTCGAGGAGGCCTCACTCGGCGCGATGAGGTAGTACGCCGGCAGCCCGTACGAGAAGTGGGTGCACGACACCTCGACAACCTCGGCACCGAGGTCGCGCAGGATCGCGACGGCTTCGGCGAAACGCGCGTTCACGCCGTCCTGGTAGCCCTCGCCACCGAGTTCACACACCACGCCGACCCGCATGCCGGCCACGTCGGCCGCGCGGGCGGCCTCGACGACCGGCGGGACCGCCGCGCTGATGGAGGTCGAGTCGCAGGGGTCGTGCCCGCCGATCGCCTCGTGCAGCAGAGCCGCGTCCAGCACGGTGCGGGCGAACGGCCCGGCCTGGTCGAGGCTGGAGGAGAACGCCACCAGCCCGTAACGGCTTACCCCGCCGTAGGTCGGCTTGGCGCCTACGATGCCGGTCAGCGCGGCCGGTTGCCGGATCGAGCCACCGGTGTCGGTGCCGATCGACAGCGGGACCTGGAACCCGGCGACCGCCGCCGCGGAACCGCCGGACGAACCGCCCGGCACCCGGTCGGTGTCCCAGGGGTTGCGGGTGGGTCCGTAGGCGGAGTTCTCGGTGGAGGAACCCATCGCGAACTCGTCCATGTTGGTCTTGCCGAGGATCACCACGTCGGCCGCCCGCAGCCGGCGCACGACCGTGGAGTCGTACGGCGGCCGCCAGCCCTCCAGGATTTTCGACCCGCACGTGGTCGGGATGCCGTCCTGGGTCAGGACGTCCTTCAACGCCAGCGGCACTCCGGCCAGGGGGCCGAGACGCTCACCGGCCGCGCGCTTGGCGTCCACGGCCGCAGCCGCGCTCAGCGCACCCTCGGCGTCGACGTGCAGGAAGGAGCCCAGGGTCGCGTCGGTCTTGGCGATGCGGTCCAGGTGCGCCTGCGTCACCTCGACGGCGCTTGCCGCGCCGGAGGCGATCGCTGCGGCGACCCCCACCGCATCGAGCCGGGTCAGCTCGCTCACCGGCGTGCCTCCGTCGTCCGGTGCGTCGCCGTAGCTGGCGTGCACTGCGACATTGGTCCGCTCGCAAGCTCGCTCACGGCTCCTCCCCCAGGATCCGCGGCACCCGGAAGCGCTCGTCCTCGGCGGCGGGTGCTCCCGAGAGCGCGGCGGCCGAGGTCAGGCACGGGCGGACGACGTCCTCCCGCAGCACGTTCACCAGGCCGATCGCGTGCGAGGTGGGCGGCACGTCGGGGCCCGCCACCTCCGAGACCTGGGCGACCGCGCCGAGGATCGCGTCGAGTTGCCCGGGCATGCGGGCCAGCTCCTCCTCGGACAGGTCGAGACGGGCCAGCCGAGCGAGGTGAGCCACCTCGTCGCGGGTGATGGACACGGTTGCGATCTCCTGCCGGGGCCTGCGGACAACCTGGTCAGCTTATGCGGCGCCGGTTTCCGCCGAAGTCGCGCCGCAGGGGCGGGCGGGGCCTGCGGGGAGCACAATGTCCCCCGTGCATCTGCTGCGGGTGGTCATCGCGGACCGACCTGGCTCGTTGGGCGCTCTCGCCACGGCCCTGGGCCTCGCCGAGGCCGACATCGTCGGGGTCGACGTCATCGAGCGTCGCGACGACGGCAGGGTCGTCGACGACATCCTGGTCGACCTGCCGCACGGCCGCCTGCCGGATGCGTTGGTGAGCGCGTGCAATTCGGTGGACGGCGCCGAGGTCGAGTTCGTGCGGTTCTACCCGCACCGCGGCGGGCTGCAGCGCGACCTGCAGGCAGTGGAGGCGATGACCGAGTCGCCCCTGCGCGCCGACGCGATCCTGGTCGACCTCGCCCCGGACGTCTTCCGCGCGGACTGGGCGCTGATCATGGAGCGCTCCGACGACGGCGAACTGGCGCTGGTGCACCGCAGCCAGGCGGCCCCGGAGGACCTGGACGGCGTGAGCGCCCCGTGGCTGCCGGTCACCCGGGCCCGCCGCCTGCTCGACCCGATCGACTGGGCGAGTTCGTGGGGTGAGACCGCGGCGGCCGCCGTGACGATCGGCGGCCCGAACTGCGTGCTGGTCGTGGCACGCCGCGGCGGACCGGAGTTCCTCAGCTCCGAACTGGCCCGCCTCGGCCACCTGGTCAACCTCGCCCGGGCGATCCGCAGCGGATCTGACTGAACCTCAGTACGCAACCAGCGCCGTCACAAGTCGGGGGTCTGGGGTTGGGCAACCGCTCGGGCAGGCTCGGGGCCCTGCTCGAGCAGCACCGCGAACCCGGCCTCGTCGAGGATCGGGACGCCGAGACTGACGGCCTTCTCGTACTTCGAGCCCGGGCTGTCGCCGACGACGACGAAGCCGGTCTTCTTCGACACCGAGCCGCTGACCTTGCCTCCGAGGTTCTGGATCGCCAGCGTGGCCTCATCCCGGGACCAGCGTTCCAGCGAGCCGGTGACCACCACCGAGACGCCTTCCAACGGCCGGGGGCCTTCGTCGGCGACCTCGTCCATCATTCGGACGCCCGCAGCAGCCCACTTGTCTACGATCGCGCGCCGCCAGTCCTCGGCGAACCACTCGCGCACCGCCGCGGCGATCGTGGGCCCGACGTCGTCGGCGGCGGCCAGGGCCTCCTCGTCGGCGTCGATGATCGCCGGGATCGACCGGAACTGGCGGGCCAGTGCCTCGGCGGCAGTCGGCCCGACGTGGCGGATGGACAGCGCGACCAGCACCCGCCACAGCGGCCGGGACTTCGCCGCCTCGAGTGCGGCCAGGAACTTGGCGGAGTTCGCGGACAGCGTCCCGTCGGCCTTGGTGAAGAACCGGGACTGCGCGAGCGCGGCCTCGTCGAGGGTGAACAGGTCGCCCTCGTCGCCGATGACACCGCTGTCCAGCAACGCGATCGCGGCCTTCCACCCCAGGATCTCGATGTCCAGGGCCCCGCGACCGCCGACGTGCGAGACCCGCTCCCGCAATTGTGACGGGCAGTACCGGGAGTTCGGGCAACGCAGGTCGACGTCGGCCTCCTTCTCCGGCCGCAGTTCGGTGTTGCAGGCTGGGCAGTGCGTCGGCATCACGAACTCGCGCTCGGTGCCGTCGCGCAGTTCGACCACCGGGGCGACGATCTCCGGGATCACGTCGCCGGCCTTGCGCAGCACGACCGTGTCGCCGATCAGCACGCCCTTGCGCTTGACCTCCCGCGCGTTGTGCAGAGTCGCCATCCCGACCGTCGACCCGGAGACCACGACCGGCTCCATCACGCCGAACGGTGTCGCCCGCCCGGTGCGCCCGACGTTGACGAGGATGTCGCGCAGCTTGGTGTTGACCTCCTCCGGCGGGTACTTGAACGCGATCGCCCAGCGTGGGGCCCGCGACGTCGACCCGAGCCGGCGCTGCAGGTCGCGCTGGTCGACCTTCACGACCACGCCGTCGATCTCGTGCACCACCGAGTGCCGGTGCTTGCGGTAGTACTCGATGTAGTCCTGAACCTCCGTCAGATCCTTCGCCCGCTTGAAGGTCGTGGCCACCGGCAGGCCGAGCGCCCCGAGCAGTTCGTAGACCTCGGACTGCCGGTCGGCGGTCAGCCCGGTAGCCGCACCGATCCCGTGCACGACCATCCGCAACGGCCGGGACGCGGTGATCCGCGGGTCCTTCATCCGCAGCGACCCGGCCGCGGCGTTACGTGGGTTGGCGAACGGTTTCTTGCCGGCCTCGACCAGGCTCGCGTTGAGGTCCGCGAAGTCGGCCCGCGGGAAGTACACCTCGCCACGGACCTCGATCAGCTCGGGCACCTCGGCGCCGGTCAGTCGTTCCGGGATCCCCGCCAGCGTGCGCACGTTCGGGGTGACGTCCTCGCCGGTCGTGCCGTCGCCGCGGGTGGCGGCGCGGATCAGGCGGCCCTGCTCGTAGACGAGGGCGACGGCCAGACCGTCGACCTTCAGCTCACAGAGGAAATCGGCCCCGCTGCCACCCTCGCGGTCCAGTCGCGCAGCCCAGGCGGTGAGGTCCGCGGCGCTGAACGCGTTGTCCAGGCTCATCATCCGCTCGAGGTGGGTCACCTCGGCGAACTCGTTGCTGATTGCCCCACCGACCTTCTGCGACGGGGAGTCCGGGGTGCGCAGCTCCGGGTGCGCGTCCTCCAACGCGAGCAGCTCACGCATCAAGGCGTCGTAGTCGGCGTCGGAGATGGTCGGGCGGTCCAGCACGTGGTACTGGAACCCGGCCTCGCCAATGCGGTCCGCCAGTTCGGCGTGCCGGGCCCGAGCCTCCGGCGACGCCTCGACCGACACCTCGTCAGGTGTGGTCATCGACCCCCCACCTCATCCTTCGGCAAGGTCGGCGAGCACTTTCGCGGCGTCGACGCACAACCGGGTCGCGGCCCGGACATGCGCGTCGGAGGCCCCCGCCATCCCGCACGTCGGCACCGGGACCACCCGGCCGAACTCCCGTGGCGGCAGGCCGAGCCGCCCGAACAACTGCCGGACCGGATCGACAGTCCGCTGCGCGCTCGGCAGCACCGCGACGTCGGTACTCGGCACGACGCCTGCCAGCAGGACGCCACCGGACTCGAGGAACTCGCCCCACTGCTCCTCCGGCGTCGGGTAGGACAGGTCGACAGCCAACCCGGCGACGCCGGCCTCGGTCAGCAGGTCGACCGGGACCCCGCCGGCGCAACAGTGCACGAGCGTCGCGACACCCTCGCCGGCCAACGCGTCGACCACGATCCGCAGGCCCGCCCGGGCGATGGCCGGCTCGATCAGGGCCAATCGCCCGAATCCACTGGCTGTCGGGACCGACCCTCGAAGCACTGCGGGCAACGCCGGCTCGTCGAGTTGGACGACCAACGGCTCGACGCCCGACAACCGCTTGCGAACCTCCGCGACGTGCTCGCGCAGGCCTTCGGCCAACGAGGAGGCGATGTCGCGGCACGCTCCTGGGTCGGACAGCGCCTTGTCGCCGTGCCGCAACTCGACCGACGCTGCCAGGGTCCACGGCCCGGCGACGGCGACCTTGAAGGCCCCGGCCTGGGACCATCGCTCCTCGACCGCGTCGAGATCCTCGCCGAGATAGGCGATCGCCCGCCGGGTCTCCCGGCCCGGTCGGTCCGCGAAGCGCCAACCGCTCGGCTCGGTCCCTGCGTACAACTCGGTGAGGATCGCGAACGACCGCCCGATCAGGTCCGCGCCCGGGCCGCGGTTGGGCAGTTCGGGCAGGTACGGCAGGCCCGTGACGCTCTCGAGCACCAGGCCGGCGGCCTCCCGAGCGGCGCTTCCGGGCAGGGAACCGATGCCCGACGCCGACAGCGGCGGGGGGTCGAAGCGGAGCGCAGGCGGCATTTGTTCAGATTATCGGCGGCGTCCGACAGAACCCGTTGGGAGCCGTTCAGTCGGTCGAGGCGATCGTGGCCGAGCCCAGGACCCGGGTGCCGAGGTAGAACACCGCGGCCTGCCCCGGCGCCACGCCGCGGACCGGTTGGGCGAATCGCACCGCGACCGATCCGCCGGCCACGGTCAGCTTCGCCGGCACGGCGTCCCCGTGCGCCCGGATCTGCACCAGGCAGCCGATCGTTCCGTCCACCGCCGGCCCGCACCACCGCGGGGCGATGCCGAGCAGGCCCCGAACGTCGAGTTCCTCGGCCGGGCCGACCACGACCGTGGCGGTCGCTGGGGAGATGTCGAGCACGTAGCGGGGCCGACCGTCGGACGCCGGGGTGCCGATTCGCAGCCCCTTGCGCTGGCCGACGGTGAAACCGAAGGTTCCCTCGTGCGAGCCGATCTCGGTCCCGTCCTGCTCGACGATCCGACCCGGCCGATCCCCCAGTCGCTGCCGCAGGAATCCGGCGGTGTCGCCGTCGGCGATGAAGCAGATGTCGTGGCTGTCGGGTTTGGCCGCCACGGCCAGCCCGCGCTCGGCCGCCTCCGCCCGCACGTCGGCCTTGCGGGTGTCGCCGAGCGGGAATATCGCATGCCGCACCTGCCGCTCGTCGAGCACGCCGAGCACGTAGGACTGGTCCTTGTCCGAATCGAGCGCCCGATGCAGTTCGCGGCCGGCCGGGCCCTCGACGATGCGGGCGTAGTGGCCGGTGCACACGGCGTCGAAGCCCAACGCGGCGGCCCGGTCCAGCAGCGCGGCGAACTTGATGCTCTGGTTGCAGCGCAGGCACGGGTTCGGGGTCCGCCCGGCGGCGTACTCGGCGACGAAGTCCTCGACCACCTCGGCCCGGAACTCGGCGGCCAGATCCCAGACGTAGAAAGGGATTTCGAGGACGTCGGCCGCCCGGCGGGCGTCGCGGGAGTCCTCCAGCGTGCAGCAACCGCGGGCGCCGGAGCGGTACGTCGCGGGATTCTGACTGAGCGCCAGGTGAACACCCGTCACATCGTGGCCGGCCGCCACCGCGCGCGCCGCGGCCACGGCGGAGTCCACCCCGCCGGACATCGCTGCCAGGATCCGCACCGGCTTGCCTAACCCCGCCGGACGGCCGCGGCCGCCCCGGCCTGGCGCGCTCGCTCGACGACCGGCGGCAGCGCCGCCAGCAGTGCCGTCACATCGGCCACGGTCGAGGTGCGGCCCAGCGAGAACCGCAGCGAACTGCGGGCGGTCTCCTCGCCGCGGCCCATCGCCAGCAGTACGTGGCTGGGCCGCGCGACACCGGCCGAGCACGCCGAACCGGTGGAGCACTCGATGCCCCGGGCATCCAGCAGCATCAACAGCGAATCGCCCTCGCAGCCCGGGAACGAGAAGTGCGCGTTGCCCGGCAGGCGGTCGACCGGGTCGCCGTTCAGGACGGAGTCCGGGATCGCGGTACCGACCCCGGCGACGAGCTCGTCGCGCAGCCCCGCCAACTGCTTGGCGTGCACCTCGAGTTCGGCCGCCGCGGCGCCTGCCGCCACGGCGAACCCAGCCACCAGCGGCGCCGCGACCGTGCCGGAGTGGACCTCCTGCTCCTGCCCGCCGCCGTGCAGCAGCGGCTCCGGGACGACCCCGCGAGCCAGCAGCAGCGCGCCGACCCCGACCGGGCCGCCGACCTTGTGCGCGGTCACCGAAAGGGCGTCCACGCCGGAGGCGGCGAAGTCGACGGGCACGGCGCCGAACGCGGCTATCGCGTCGGTGTGGAACGGGACACCGGCGGCGCGCGAGCGCTCGGCGAGCTCGGCGATCGGCTGCACGGTGCCGACCTCGTTGTTGGCCCACATCACCGACACCAGCGCGATCGAGCCCGGGTCGCGAGCCAACGCCGCGGCCAGGGTCTCCGGGCGCACCCGACCGGCCTGGTCGACCTCGAGCAGTTCGAGTTCGGCGCCCTCGCAGCGTTCGAGCCAAAGCGCCGGGTCCAGCACCGCGTGGTGCTCCACCGCGCTGATCAGCACCCGGCGCCGCGCCGGATCGGCGGCGTGCCGGGCCCAGTACAGCCCCTTGAGCGCGATGTTGTCGGCCTCGGTGCCGCCGGCGCAGAAGATGACCTCGCCGGGACGCGCGCCCAGGGCGGCGGCGACCGCCTCGCGCGACTCCTCGACGACCCGCCGCGCGCTTCGCCCGGCGGCGTGCAAGGAGGACGGATTCCCGCAGCGCCCCATCTCGGTGGTCACTGCGGCCAATGCCTGCGGCAACATCGGCGTGGTGGCCGCGTGGTCCAGATAGGTCATCGCGGGCCCAGCCTAGCCGGCGGGCGCCCCACATGACGCACTTCTGCGGCGTGCCCCACGTATCGCGGCCCGCCGACAGGTGGGACGGGCAGCAGATGTGGGTTCTAGAAGGGGCGCACGCCCGGGCTCAGCAGGGCCGCGCCCTCGCCGCGCCGCCGGTGCGTGTCGCGGTCGACGACCTCCAGGCCGACGACGGCCCAGTGCGGCAGCCCGGCGCTGTCGCGGTGCTCGCCCCACAGCCGCAGGGCGAGCGCCAGGGCGTCGTGGACATCCTCGGCCTCCTCCCAGTACCGCACCTCGGCGCGGTCCGTGGCGTAGCGGCCGGACATCAGGAACGGGTGGTCCTGGGACATGCTCTCCAGCCCGTCGCGGACCTGCTCGAGCGGAGCTTCGGGCCCGGCCACCGTGACGGTGACGTGCCAGAGCCGATGCGCACCGTCCGGATCCACCGGACCACCTCCTCTCTCAGCGCTGCAGCAGTACAAGATCGTCGCGGTGGACGATCTCCCGCTCGTAGGCGGGTCCCAGTTCAAGTGCCAGATCCCGTGTCGACCGACCGAGCAGGTTGGGCAGTTCCGACGAATCAAAGTTGACCAGCCCGCGTGCCACCGCGTGACCGTTTTCGTCCAAAAGGTCCACCGGATCCCCCGCCACGAAACCACCCGCCACCTCGGTGACGCCGGCGGGAAGCAGTGACTTTCCACCCTTGACAACCGCGCGCACGGCCCCCGCGTCCAGGTGCAGCTCACCGCGCGGGGTTGCCGCGTGGGCCAGCCACAGCAGGCGGGTGGCCACCCGGTGGCCGGTCGGCCGGAAATGCGTCCCGACGGATTTCCCGGCCAGCGCGTCGGCCGCCGCCGCGGCGGCGGTCAGCACCACCGGCACCCCGGCCGAGGTGGCGATACGCGCGGCCTCGATCTTCGTTTGCATCCCGCCGGTGCCGACGCCGGCCTTCCCCGCGGTCCCGATGCGGACCCCGGCCAGGTCCTCCGGCCCGCGGACGTCGGCGATCCGGACGGCGCCCGGTCGGGACGGGTCGCCGTTGTACAGGGCGTCGACGTCGGACAGCAGCACCAGCAGGTCGGCGTGCACCAGGTGCGCCACCAGCGCCGCCAGGCGGTCGTTGTCGCCGAAGCGAATCTCGTCGGTGGCGACGGTGTCGTTCTCGTTGACCACGGGCAACGCGGACATCGCCAGCAGCCGGTACAAGGTCCGCTGCGCGTTGCGGTAGTGGGCCCGACGAATCACGTCGTCGGCGGTCAACAGAACCTGACCCACCGTCACATCATGTCTGCTGAAGGAATTCGCGTACTGAGCAATCAGTGAGCCCTGCCCCACGCTGGCCGCGGCCTGCTGCGTCGCCAGGTCGCGCGGGCGGCGGGTCAACCCCAGCGGTGCCAGCCCGGCGGCGATTGCCCCGGAGGAGACCAGCACGATCTCCCGCCCCGACCGGCGTACCGCGGCCAAGGTGTCGACCAGGGCGTCGACCCGCGCGGTGTCCAACCCGCCGCGGGCGGTGGTCAGCGACGACGAGCCGACCTTGACCACGATTCGCTTGGCGGCCAGGACGTCGGCTCGAGTCATCGGCCCTCCAGGCGCAAGTCGGTCCCCCGCCGACCGTGCAACAGCTCGGCGCCTGCCTTGATCGTCGGCTCCCAGTCGAACACGACGGCACCCTCGGAGAGCGGACCCGAGCCGCCGACCATCACCGTGTCGCCCTCCTGGGCGCCCAGCTCCAGCAGGCGATCCTCAATGCCGATCCGGGCCAGCCGGTCGGCGAGGAAACCGACGGCCTCGGGGTTGCTGAAATCGGTCTGCCGCACCCAGCGCTGGGGTTTCTCGCCGCGCACGACGTAGGCCGGTGCGCCCTCGTACTCCTCGACAGTGACGGTGAATCCGGTGTCGTCGACGGCTTTCGGCTGCAGCACGATGGGACTGGGCGCCAACGGCGGGGCCGCGGCGCGTGCGGCGGCTACCACCTCGGCCATCGCGAAACCCAGCGCTCGCAGGCCGTGGTGGCTGACCGCGCTGACGTGGTGGACGGGCAGCCCTTGGGCGACCAGGTCGGCGGTGACCAACTCGGCCAGTTCGGCTGCCTCGGGCACGTCGACCTTGTTCAGCACGACCATCCGGGGCCGGTCGTCCAGCCCCCCGTAGGCGGACAGTTCGGCCTCGATGACCGCCAGATCCGTCAGCGGGTCGCGGTCGGGCTCCAGAGTCGCGCAGTCCAGGACGTGCACGAGCACGGCGCAGCGCTCCACGTGGCGCAGGAATTCCAGGCCCAGGCCCCGGCCCTCGCTCGCCCCCGGGATCAATCCGGGCACGTCGGCAACGGTGAACCGCATCTCACCGGCCTGGACCACGCCCAGGTTCGGGATCAGTGTCGTGAACGGGTAGTCGGCAATCTTGGGCCGAGCCGCGGACATTGCCGCGATCAGCGAGGACTTCCCGGCGCTGGGGAAGCCCACCAGCGCGACATCGGCGACGGTCTTCAGCTCCAGGACCACCGAGCAGGAGTCGCCGGGCTCACCGAGCAGGGCGAATCCGGGGGCCTTGCGACGCGGCGAGGCCAGCGCGGCGTTGCCCAGCCCGCCGCGGCCCCCACGGGCCAGCACGTATCGGGCACCGGCCCCGACCAGGTCGACGATCGGCGTTCCGTCGGGAGTCATCACCGCGGTGCCGTCCGGCACGATCAGCACCACGTCTTCGCCGTCGGCGCCGCTGCGGTTGTTGCCCTGACCAGGCTTGCCGGACACGGCGCGCCGGTGGGGCGAGTGGTGGTACTCGAGCAGCGTCGTGACGTTCTGGTCCACGACCAGCAGCACGTCGCCACCGCGCCCGCCGTTACCCCCGTCCGGGCCGCCGAGCGGCTTGTACTTCTCCCGGTGGACCGACGCGCAGCCGTTGCCACCGTCGCCGGCAGCGGCGTGCAGGACGACGCGGTCGACGAAGGTGGTCATCTCACTCCAGAGCTACGAAACCAGGGGCACAAAAGACGACAGGGTGACCGGGGTCGCCGGTCACCCTCGTCTGAAAAATGCGAATCGGGCGGTTATTACTCCGCCGCGACGATGTTGACCACGCGGCGCCCGCGCCGCGTACCGAACTGGACCGCACCGGCGACCAGTGCGAACAGCGTGTCGTCGCCACCGCGGCCGACGCCGTCGCCCGGGTGGAAGTGGGTGCCGCGCTGGCGCACGATGATCTCGCCGGCGTTGACCTGCTGGCCGCCGAACCGCTTGACGCCGAGGCGCTGGGCGTTGGAGTCGCGCCCGTTGCGCGTGGAGGACGCGCCCTTCTTGTGTGCCATTGCCGCGTCCCTACTTGGTGATGGAGGTGATCTTGACCTGGGTCAGCTTCGCGCGGTGGCCGCGACGAACCCGGTGCCCGGTCTTGTTCTTGAAGTGGATCATCTCGATCTTCGGACCCTTGGTGTGGGCCAAGATCTCGGCGGTCACCTTGACGGTCGCGAGGGCGGCCGAGTCCGAGGTCACCGTGGTGCCCTCGACCAGCAGCACTGCGGGCAACTCCAGGGTGGCACCCGGGTCGGCCGCGACGCGATCGAGCTCGAAGACATCGCCGGTGCTGACCTTCTCCTGCCGGCCGCCGGCCTTGACGATCGCGTACACCGCAGTACTCACCTTCTGCTTGCTGGCTGCTTGCTGGGCACTGCCTTTCCAGTGGCGCTGCGCGGCACCGGATCAGCCCATGGTTGAACCGACGCTTGGGCGCCGACGCAGAACCTTACCGCCCGGTGCCGTCGTGGCTCAAACCGATGCCTCGACCGCCGGAGCCGAGTCGGCGCGGCGCCGCCGCGACCGGCGCGCGGGCCGGACCTCCTCGGTTTCGGCCTGCGATTCCGCCTGGGGTTTGTTCTCGGTCACGTCGCGTTGGTGGACCACCGCGGGCTCGACCGCCGCCGCGTCCGGATCGTCCGGCGAGGCCGTGACCGAGCCCGGCGTCGAAGGGTCGCCGCCGCCGCGTGCGCGCCGCCGCCCACCGCGGGAGGAGCTCCGCGGCGCCGGTTCGCCGGTGGTCTCGCCGGACTCCTCCGCGGCCGAGTCCGCGGCGTGACCGTTGCGGCCGTTGCCGTTTCCGCTGGGCGGGGCCGGCTTCGGCGACTTGGCCTTGGGATCGTCGGTTCGGACCATGATCCCGCGGCCCGAGCAGTGCTCGCACGGCTCGGAGAACGCCTCCAGCAGGCCCTGGCCGATGCGCTTTCGGGTCATCTGGACCAGGCCCAGCGAGGTGACCTCGGCGACCTGATGCTTGGTCCGGTCGCGGCCGAGGCACTCGACCATTCGGCGCAGCACCAGTTCCCGGTTGGACTCCAGCACCATGTCGATGAAGTCGACGACGATGATCCCGCCGATGTCGCGCAACCGCAGTTGGCGGACGATCTCCTCGGCCGCCTCGAGGTTGTTCCGGGTGACGGTCTCCTCGAGGTTGCCCCCCGAACCGGTGAACTTGCCGGTGTTGACGTCGACGACCGTCATCGCCTCGGTGCGGTCGATGACCAGCGAACCGCCCGAGGGCAGCCAGACCTTGCGGTCCAGAGCCTTGAGGATCTGCTCGTCGACACGGTGCGCGGCGAACACGTCGGTCGGCTCGACCCAGCGGGTCAGCCGCGAGGCCAGGTCGGGCGCGACGCGGCCGACGTAGTCGGAGATCTCGGCCCACGCCTCGTCGCCGGAGACGACCAGCGAGCCGAAGTCCTCGTTGAACACGTCGCGGACCACACGGATCATCAGGTCGGGCTCGCCGAGCAGCAGCGCCGGGGCGTTCGCGGTCTTGGCCTTGGCCTGGACCCGTTCCCACTGCGCGGCCAGCCGCTCGACGTCATGGCGCAGTTCGTCCTCCGAGGCGCCCTCGGCGGCGGTGCGGACGATCACGCCCGCGTCCTCCGGGAGCACCTGGCGCAGGATCGACTTCAACCGGTTGCGCTCGGTGTCGGGCAGCTTGCGGCTGATCCCGGTCATCGAGTTCTCCGGGACGTAGACCAGGTAACGGCCAGGCAGCGAGATCTGGCTGGTCAGCCGGGCGCCCTTGTGGCCGATCGGGTCCTTGGTGGCCTGCACCAGCACCGACTGGCCGGACTTCAGCACGTGCTCGATCCGCTTCGGCTGGCCCTCGAGGCCCTCGAAGTTGACCTCACCGGCATACAGGACGGCGTTGCGGCCCTTGCCGATGTCGACGAACGCGGCCTCCATGGACGGCAGCACGTTCTGCACGCGGCCCAGGAAGATGTCGCCCATCAGCGAGGAGCTGCTGACCTTGTTGACGTAGTGCTCGACCAGGACGCCGTCCTCGAGCACGGCGATCTGGGTGCGCTCCTTGCCCTGGCGGATGACCATGACCCGGTCGACGGCCTCGCGGCGGGCCAGGAACTCGGCCTCCGAGAGGATCGGCGCACGGCGCCGGCCGGCCTCGCGGCCCTCGCGTCGACGCTGCTTCTTGGCCTCCAGGCGGGTCGAGCCGCGGACCGCCGTGACCTCGTTGTCGCTGCTGCTGCTGCTGCCGCCGCCGCTGCGTGCGGTGCGCGTGCTGCGCACCCGGGTGACGGTCTTCTCCGGATCGTCGGCGGCGGTGGGGCCGTCCTCACCCCGGCGCCGCCGGCGGCGGCGGCGCCGCGAGCCGGTGCCGTCGGCGGCATCGTCGCCGGAGTCCTCGCCGGCGTCGTCGCCGGACTCCTCGGCCTCGGCGGCGGCGTCCCCCGAGTCTTCCTCGGATTCGGTGGCGGAGTCGCCCGTGCCGCCACGGCCGCGGCGGCCGCGACCGCCCCGGCGGCGCCGGCGGCGCGGACCCGACTCGGAGCCATCGTGGTCCTCGTGGTCGTCAGTGCCGTCGTCCTCGGCCTCGGCGGTGTCGGCCGCCGCCTTCGCGACGTCCCCGGCCGCCGATTCCACCGGCGCGGAGCCGGAGCGCGAGCGCCGACGTGGCCGGGCCGGCCCGGCGGGGGCCTCGGCCTGATCGGCGGCCTCCTCGACCGCGGTCGGCTCACCGACGGCCGAGCCGGCGCGGCGGCTGCGGCGGGGCGTCGAGATGGTCGGGGCCTGGAACAGGACGGTCGGGGCGGGCGGGCCGGAGCTCGCCGCGGCCTCGTCCGACTCCTCGGTGGCCGCGTCGGTCGCCTCGACCGGCTCGGCGGGCTTCTCGGCAACACGCGACCTGGAGCGCCGGGCGCGGGTCGGTGGGGCCTCGGGCGCCGGTTCCTCGGCCGTGGTCGTCAGTGCTGGCGCATCCGGCGCGTCAGCCGGGGCCTCGGCGCGCTTGCGGGTCCGCCGGGCCCGGGGCGCGGGCGCCTGCGCCGCTTGCTCGTCGGCGGGCGGCGGCTCGTCCGCGGCCGATGCGGGCTGGTCCGCGGCGGCCTCGACGGGCGGGCCGGCCGGGCGACCCGCCGCACGACGGCGGCGGGCGGGCTTGGCCGGAGCTGCGGCGGAGGAGGACTGGGTTTCGCTGGGTTGTTCGGTGGGCTCGTCTTCGAGCATTTCTGGCTTCTGCCGTTCCGACTCCCGGGCGCCGAGTAGCAGCGCCGCACGGGAACCTTGCGTTGGTCCGCTCGAGGCGACAGGAGCCGCACCGAACGAAAGTTCGTGCCCGGTCCCGAGCGGCACAGCGCCGATCGAGCCGGACGTGAAAGTCGTTTCAGCCACTCGTTCGCGCCCACGGGAGGCGGCGGCGGAGCGGTCGAGCAATGGTCGAGGGGCGAACCCCTCAGGGTGGGACCGACGACCAGCTCAGCAAGCCGGACCCGCGACCCGATCAGGTCGCGGAACCTCGATCGATCCTTCTCCGGACCGATCGACAGCCAGCGGGTCATACACCTCACCTGCGGCCGCGCCCAGCGGCCCCTGCGCCAGCCGGGTCACCCGAGGTGGGTGTGGCGGCGTGAGGTCAGCCACTCGGCGCAGTCCGGAAAGGACGTCGTCGGGTCGAACAGCGGGTGTGACATGCCGGACGACCAACTTGATTATCGCACAGGGCTCGTCCTGGTGAGCCGAGCCACTCACCAATGGGTCAACATCGAGTGTTTCGGCACTCGCCACGGCGGCGCGGGCGTCGAACCGCCGCAGGCCGTTCTTGGTCATCCGCTCGACCTCGACCAGGTCCGATGCGAGGAACTTCGCCAGCCCGGCGGCGACCGTCTCCCTGTCCAGCCCGTCGAGCTGAATCCGCCAGACCGAGGCCTCCAGCCGGTCTGCCAGCGCGCCCGCGGCGGCCTCGACGACCTCCAGCACGTCCAGCCCGGGTGGCAGGGCCGCGTCGAGCGCCCGGCGCACCTCGTCCGGCTCGCGGCGCTCGGCCAGGCCGATCTCGAGGTACTCGGCCTCGCTGGCGACCCCGGTCGGCGCGGCGTTCGCGTAGGAGACCTTCGGGTGCGGCGAGAACCCGGCCGAGAATGCGATCGGGACCCCGGCGCGGCGCAGGGCGCGCTCGAACGCGCGCGCGAAGTCGCGGTGGCTGCTGAACCGCAACCGGTCGCGCTTGGCGTAGCGGACCCGCAGCCGCTGCACGGTCGGCGGTGGCGGCGGACCTTCCGGGGACCTGCTCAACTGACGGTGAGCGGCAACAGCGTCCGGCCAGTGGGACCGATCTGGATGTCGGTGCCCATCTCGCCGCACACGCCGCAGTCGTAGCAGCCCTCCCAGCGGCAGTCCTCGACATCCGCGCTGTCGGCGGCCAGCGAGTCCTGCCAGTCCTGCCACAGCCAGTGCCGGTCCAGGCCGGCGTCGAGGTGGTCCCACGGCAGCACCTCGTCGAAGCCGCGTTCGCGGGTCGTGTACCAGTCCACGTCGACCCCGGTGCCGGCCAGCCCGCCCTGCGCGGCCGTCATCCAGCGCTCGAACGAGAAGTGTTCGCTCCAGCCGTCGAAGCGTCCGCCGGAGCGCCAGACCTCCTCGATCACCCGGCCGACGCGTCGGTCACCGCGCGAGAGCAGGCCTTCGACCACACCTGGTTTGCCGTCGTGGTAACGGAATCCGATCGCCCGGCCGTACTGCTTGTCGTTGCGCAGCACGTCGCGGAGTCGGCGCAGCCGGGCGTCGGTCGTCTCGTGATCCAGCTGCGCGGCCCACTGGAACGGAGTCTGCGGCTTGGGCACGAAACCGCCGATCGAGACCGTGCACCGGATGTCGCGGCTGCCCGTCGCCGCCCGGCCGGCTGCGATCACGCGGCGCGCCAGGTCGGCGATCTGGAGCACGTCGTCGTCGGTCTCGGTGGGCAGACCGCACATGAAGTAGAGCTTCACCTGCCGCCACCCGTTCGAGTACGCGGTGGTGACCGTTCGGATCAAGTCCTCCTCGGTGACCATCTTGTTGATCACCTTGCGCATCCGTTCACTTCCGCCCTCCGGGGCGAAGGTCAGCCCGCTGCGCCGGCCGTTGCGGGTCAGCTCCTGGGCCAGCGTGACGTTGAACGCATCGACCCGGGTGGAGGGCAGCGAGAGCGAGACCTTCTCGTCGGCGTAGCGGTCGGCCAGGCCCTTGGCGATCTCGTGGATCTCGGAGTGGTCGGCGCTGGACAGCGACAGCAGGCCGACCTCCTCGAAGCCGGTGTTGGCCAGGCCCTCGCGAACCATCTCGCCGATGGAGCTGATGCTGCGCTCGCGGACCGGACGGGTGATCATCCCGGCCTGGCAGAAGCGGCAGCCGCGCGTGCAACCGCGGAAGATCTCGACGCTGAACCGCTCGTGCACGGTCTCCGCCAGCGGTACCAGCAGCTTGCGCGGGTATGGCCACTGATCGAGGTCCATCACGGTGTGCTTGACGATCCGGGCCGGCACGCCGGGCCGGTTCGGCCGGATCGCGGCGATCGCGCCGTCGGGGGTGTAGCTGACGTCGTAGAACCGCGGCACGTACACCGCGCCGCCCGCGGCCAGCCGGAAGAGCACCTCGTCGCGGCCGCCGGGCGAGCCCTCGAGCTTCCACTCGCGGATCACCTCGGTGATCGCCAGCGCAATCTGCTCACCGTCGCCGAGCACGGCGGCGTCGAGGAAGTCGGCGATCGGCTCCGGGTTGAACGCGGCGTGGCCGCCGGCGATCACCAGCGGGTGGTCAGGCCCGCGGTCGGCGGCCCGCAACGGGATCCCGGCCAGGTCGAGGGCGTTGAGCAGGTTCGTGTACCCGAGTTCGGTGGAGAAGCTGACGCCGAGCACGTCGAAGGCCGACACCGGCCGATGCGCGTCGACGGTGAACTGCGGGACCCCGTCGCGACGCATGAGCGCCTCGAGGTCCGGCCACACCGCGTAGGTCCGCTCGGCGAGCACGCCGTCGCGTTCGTTGAGGATCTCGTAGAGGATCTGCACGCCCTGGTTCGGCAGGCCGACCTCGTAGGCGTCCGGGTACATCAGGCACCAGCGGACGGTGGCGGAGTCCCAGTCCTTGACGGTCGCGTTGAGCTCCCCGCCGATGTACTGCACCGGCTTGCTCACCAGCGGCAGCAGCGGTTCCAGCCGTGGGAACAACGACTCGACGGGCACGGCGGAGCCAGCTTCCTTGCGGGTACGGGACGGGGCCAGCCTAGTCGGCCGCGGGCGTCCGCTTCGCGAGCGTCTTTTCGCGCTCGATCTCTGGCCTGGTCAGCGCGGTTGTGTCTAGGGTCACGGTGTCCCGGCAGAGCAGCATCGCTCGGAGGTTTTCCCATGTACCACCCGCTCACCGTCAAGGACTTCCTGGACCGCGCCGAGTCGGTCTACCCCGACCGCGTGGGCGTCGTCGACGAACCGGATCAGCCGGCGCCCGACCAGGGCGCGTTCACCTATCGCGAGATGGCGACGATGGCCCGGGCCCAGGCGGCCCGGCTGGACCAGCTGGGCATCCCGACCGGCGGTCGGGTCGCGGTGATCTCGCAGAACTCCTCGCGCCTGCTCACGTCGTTCTTCGGGGTGTCCGGGTGGGGCCGGATCCTGGTGCCGGTGAACTTCCGCCTGGCGCAGCCGGAGATCGACTACATCATCGCCCACTCCGGGGCGCAGGTCGTCTACGCCGACCCGGCGCTGAAGGACTGCCTGGACGCGATCGACGCGCCGCACAAGTTCGTGTTCGGTGAGGACGAGTCGCTCTATCTGCGCGGGGTCGAACCGCAGCCCTGGGCAGAACCTGACGAGGCGTCAACCGCGACGATCAACTACACCTCGGGCACCACCGCGCGACCCAAGGGCGTGCAGCTGACGCACCGAAACCTCTGGCTCAACGCCACCGTCTTCGGCCTGCATGCCACCGTCACCGACCGCGACGTGTACCTCCACACCCTGCCGATGTTCCACTGCAACGGCTGGGGAATGCCGTACGTGCTGACCGGCCTGGGCGCCAAGCAGATCGTGCTCCGCCAGATCGACGGGGCGGAGATCCTGCGCCGGGTCGAGCGCCACGGAGTCACGCTGATGTGCGCCGCGCCGGCCGTGGTCAACGCGGCGCTGGAGGCCGCGGCATCGTGGGACGGACCGATCCCCGGGCGCGACCGGGTTCGGATCGTCGTCGCCGGCGCGCCGCCGCCGACCCGGACCATCGAGCGGGTAGGCAGCGAGTTGGGCTGGGAATTCATCCAGATCTACGGGCTCACTGAGACCTCGCCGCTGCTGACCGTGAATCGGATGCGCGCCGAGTGGGACGACCTGCCCACCATCGAGCAGGCCCGCAAACTCGGTCGCGCCGGGGCGCCGGCCCTGGGCGTGCGCATGGCCGTCGACGCCGACGGCGAGGTGCTCGCCCAGTCCAACCACTGTCTGGGCGGCTACTGGGAGCTGCCCGAGGAGACCGCGAAGGCCCAGGCCGGCAACTGGTTCCACACCGGCGACGGCGGGGAGATCGACGACGAGGGCTACGTGGTCATCTCCGACCGCAAGAAGGACGTGATCATCTCCGGCGGAGAGAACGTCTCATCGATCGAGGTCGAGGACGCGTTGATGTCGCACCCGGCCGTGCGCGAGGTCGCGGTCATCGGCATCCCCGACGAGAAGTGGGGCGAACTGGTCACAGCCCTGGTCGTGCTGGCCACTCCGGCCACGTCCGACGAGTTGATCGCCCACTGCCGTACTCGGTTGGCCGGTTACAAGTGCCCGAAGCGCGTCGATTTCGTCGACTCGCTGGCCCGCACGGCGACCGGGAAGCTGCAGAAGTTCAAGCTGCGGGAGCCGTACTGGGCGGGGCACCAGCGCCAGGTGAACTGATGTGACCCAGGTCACATCAACTCCCTCGTGGAGCGTGTCGATTCCGGGCCGGTGAGTTCGTGGAGAGGGTGACGGTCGGCGCGACGCCGACCCGGCTACCTAGGAGACTCGATGACCCAGTACCTGATGTCGGTGTGGCACTCCGGCGACTACGCCCCGGCGGACTCCGAGATGCAACAGATCTACGCCGACGTCGGCGCGCTCAACAAGGAGATCCAGGACGCGGGCCAATGGGTGTTCGGCGGTGGCCTGCATCCGCCGACCACGGCGACTGTTCTGCGCTCGGTCGACGGCAAGGTGACCACGACCGACGGCCCGTTCGTCGAGACCAAGGAGATGATCGGCGGCTTCTGGATCGTGAACCTCGCCGACCTCGACGCCGCGCTCGCGCTGGCCGCCCGGGCCACGGTCGCGTGCCGACTGCCGGTCGAGGTGCGTCCGTTCCAGGACGAGCCCGGTGACTCCTGACTGTTCGTCAGAGTCCTTCGTAGCTGGGGTTTTCCGCGACGAGTACGGCAAGTGCGTCTCGACGCTGACCCGCCTCCTCGGCGACATCACGCTGGCCGAGGAGGCCGTGGCCGACGCGTTCGTGGTCGCCCTGGAGCGGTGGGACCCGGACGCTCCCCCGCCCAACCCGGGCGGCTGGATCATGACCACCGCGCGGCGCCGGGCAATCGACCGATTGCGCCGGGAGGCCACCCGCGAGGCCCGGCACGCCGAGGCACTGCTGCCGGCCGAGCCCGACGAATCGACGCGAGAGGTGGGTCCGGTGCGCGACGACCGACTGCGGATGCTGTTCACCTGCTGCCACCCGGCACTGGCCGCCGAGTCGCAGGTGGCGTTGACGCTGCGCCTGCTCGGCGGGCTGGACACCACCGAGATCGCCCGCGCCTTCCTGGTCCCCGAGGCGACCCTGGCCCAGCGGATCGTGCGGGCCAAGCGCAAGATCCGCGACGCCAACATCCCGTACCGCGTCCCCGCGGACGCGGACCTGCCTGGGCGACTCGGTGCGGTTCTGGCGGTGGTGTATCTGGTCTACACCAGTGGGCACGTCGCGGTGGGCTCGCAATTGAGCCGCGGCGACCTGTGCTCGGAGGCCGTCCGGCTGGCTCGACTGCTGGTCGAGTTGATGCCCGATGAACCGGAGGCCCTCGGGCTGCTGGCGCTGTTGTTGCTGTCGGAGTCCCGGCGGGGGACACGGGTCGACTCGGCCGGGCGGCTGGTGCTGCTGCCGGACCAGGACCGCTGCCGGTGGAACCGCGCCCTCATCGCCGAGGGGCACGAGTTGGTGCGGGCCTGCCTGCGCCGCGGCGCCCCGGGGCCGTATCAGTTCCAGGCCGCGATCAACGCCGTCCATTCCGACGCCGCCCGGGCCCAGGACACCGACTGGACGCAGATCCTGGCGCTCTACGACCAGTGGCTGGCAGTGGCGCCGACCCCGGTGGTCGCGGTGAACCGGGCGGTCGCGCTGGCTCAGATCGCGTCGCCGGAGATCGCGCTGGCGGAGCTGGAGGGCCTCGAGCTGAGCGACTACCAACCCTATTGGGTGGCCCGCGCCGAACTGCTGACGCGGGCCCGGCGGACGGCCGAGGCCGACGAGTGCTTCGGTCGGGCGTTGCAGCTCACCGAGAACGACCTGGAACACGCGCACCTGACGGGGCGTCGGGCGGCGCTGGCCCTGTAAGCATGATGGCGTGCTGCACCCGGACCGCGACCTGGTCGTCCACGCCGACAACCTGCGCGTGCTCGAAGCCTTGCCCGACGGGTGCGTGACCGTGGTCTACCTCGACCCACCGTTCAACACCGGCCGGGCACAGAAGCGGGTCGGCCTGCGGACGGTGCGTTCGGCCACCGGCACTCGCGTCGGATTCGGCGGCCACACGTACGAGCAGACGAGGGCCACCCTGCGCTCCTACGACGACGTCTTCGACGACTACTGGGCGTTTCTGACGCCCCGTCTGGAGCAGGTCCAGCGGGTGCTCGCCGACGACGGAACCCTTTACCTGCACCTGGACTACCGCGAGGTGCACTACGCGAAGGTCGCCCTGGACGCCTTGTTCGGCCGGGAGTGCTTCCTCAACGAGATCATCTGGGCCTACGACTACGGCGCTCGCGCGAAGGACCGGTGGCCCACCAAGCACGACAACATCCTGGTGTACGTGAAGGACCCGACGCGCTACCACTTCGACTCCGCCGAGGTCGACCGCGAACCGTACATGGCCCCCGGTCTGGTGACGCCGGAGAAGGTCGCGCGCGGCAAGCTGCCCACCGACGTGTGGTGGCACACGATCGTCTCGCCGACCGGTAAGGAGAAGACCGGCTACCCGACGCAGAAGCCGATGGGCATCGTTCGCCGGATGGTTGCCGCCAGTTCCCGCCCGGGCGACCGGGTCGCCGACTTCTTCGCCGGCTCCGGCACCCTCGGCGCCGTGGCCCGCGACCTGGGCCGCCGTTACCTGCTGGTCGACTCGCACCCGGACGCGATCGAAACGATGCGCGCCCGGTTGGGTAGTCCTCCCCCGGAGTTCCGCACCCTCTGAAACCCCGATCATCGATGATCGGCGTGGCAGGTAGTACGTGTGCTAGGGGGCCAAGAAGCCCACGAAGGCCGCGGCGAGTTCGGGCTTGGTCACCGCGCTCATATGGTTGCCCGGGACGCTGATGCTCAGGCCGGAGCCCAGGGCCGCGGCCAATTCCGGCCCGGAGCCGTTGTCGTCGTCCTCGGAGCCGAGCACCACGGCGGTCGGCACGGTGATAGCCGCCAGTTCGGCCGAACTGGTGTCGACGAAGCTGTCCAGCAGCAGGAGCAGGGCCGTCGGGTCGCCGCCGGTGGTGCGCAGGAATGCCTCGGCCATCCAGGCCGCCGAACGGGGCGGGTGCGAGCCGAGGTTGGTGAGCACATCGCGGAAGTGCGCACTGCGGACGGTGGCCGCGGTCAGCCCGGACAAACCCATCCCGGCGAGGACCGCGCGGCCGGGCCGGGCCCCGCGGACCATCATCCGGATCGTGGTGCGTGCCCCCAGCGAGTATCCGCCGAGGTCATAGGCCTTCGGGTCCCCCGGGTCGAGACCGAGGTGCGAAAGCAGCGCCAGACCGTCCTCGGCCAGCACGTCCGGCGGGTAATCGGCGGGGTCGTGCGACTTGGCGCTGTCGCCATGGCCTCGCAGATCAGGCAGCACCAGCAGGTGCCCGGCCGCAGCCAGCGCCGCGGCATGACCGTACTTCAGCCAGTTCACCTCGGCGTTCGAGAAATACCCGTGCAGCAGGATCAACGGCCGCCCGGCGCCCATCTGACGGTACGTCAGATCCGTGCCTCGGGCGCCGCGGAAGCGGAGCACCTCGCTCATCCGCGCGGTCCGACGGGGTTACGGCGTTGCGCATCCACGTTCAACAGCAGTCCGATCGCCACCAGGTTCGCGACCATCGCGCTGCCCCCGTAGGACAGGAACGGCAGCGGCAGGCCGGCCACCGGCATGATTCCGGTCGCCATGCCCATGTTCTCGAACGCCTGGAAGCCCAGCCAACAGACCACCCCGGTGGCGACCAGCGACCCGAACAGGTCCGTGGCGGCCCGCGCGATCGAGCAGCCACGCCACAGCAGGACCGCGAAGGCCAGCACCACCGCACCGGAGCCGAGCAACCCGAACTGCTCCCCGGCGACGGTGAAGATGAAGTCCGTGTGCTGCTCGGGCACGAACTGACCCACGGTCTGGGTGCCGTGGAACAGGCCGGCTCCGGTCAACCCGCCCGAGGCGATCGCGATGCGTGCCTGGTGTGCGTTGTAGCCGATGCCGGACGGGTCAAGGTTCGGGTCGGCCAGCGCGGCGAATCGGTCGATCTGGTACTGGCTGAGCAGGTGCGCCTGCACGACGACCACGACGCCGACGGCGGCAGTTGTGGCCAGGCCGAGGATCCACCGCAGCGGGACCGCCGCCACGACCAGCATCCCGGCCACCGTGACCAGCATGACCAGCACCGAGCCGAGGTCCCGTTGGAACAGCACCAGCGCGACCGGGACGGCGGTGACCGCCAGCGCGAGCAGGACCTCCGCGTTGGTCGCCCGGGCGCCGGAACGGGCCGTGCCCCGACTCTCCCGGCGCTCGGCCAGCAGCAGCGCCAGGCCGAGCACGATCGCGAGCTTGGCGAACTCCAACGGTTGGGCCGAGAGGCCGCCGAAGCGGATCCAGGAGTGCGAGCCGTTCACAGTCGCGCCCAACGGCGTCAGCACCAGCAGCAGGCCGGCGCCGGCCGCCAGGTACACGGCCGGGGCGAGCACGCGCAGTCGACGGTGGTCCACGGTCGCGACCACCAGCGCGACGACCAGACCCACCGCTGCGAACAGCAGGTGACGGGCCATCAGCGAACTGCTGCCGCCGCCGTCCCCGGCGCGTGCCCGCGTCGCGGCCCACACCAGGGTCGAGCCGAACGCGGTCAAGCCGATCGTGGTCAGGCACAGCACCGGATCGAGTCGGGACAGTCGGCGGACCACCGTCCGGGCGCGCCGGGCAGCCCCGACGCCGACCGGCGCCAAGGCCATCGGAGCAGGCCGTAAGACGCTCATAGGCGCGGCCGCGCAGTGCTCATTGATGAGCTCGCAAGCTCGCTCATCGAGGCTCCCGGAAGCTGCCGTCAGGACGCGCGACCGGCAGCGCGGCGGGCAGTTGACCGTTGGGAACAAAGGGTTTCTCACCGACGCCGAGCAGGGCCGCCTCGATCGTGCGCACGGCCAGGCCGGAGGTGCCGCTGCCGGTACCGCCGTGCGAGACCGTCATGACCACCGCGTACTGCGGGTGCGCACCGGCCGGGACGAAGCCCGCGAACCAGGAGGTGGGCTGCTCGCCGAAGTGCTCAGCGGTGCCGGTCTTGGCCGCCACCGGGATCTGCGCCAGGGGCCAGCCGTGGTAGTCGCCCTGGGCGGTGCCTTTGGTGGTGACCCCGACCAATGCTTGACGGATGTAGTCCAGCACCGAGTCCGGCAGGCCCACCTTGCCGTCCGACACCGGGCCGAAGCGATGGACCACCGTGCCGGTCGGGCTCAGCTCGGCCTTGGCCACGTGCGGGCGCCACATCGTCCCGCCGTTGGCGATCGCCGCGTACACGCGGGCCAGCTGCAACGGAGTGACCGCCGTGTCGCCCTGCCCGATGGCCAGGTTCGCCGCGTCGCCGCCCCGGTAGAGGTAGCCGTCCGTGCAGTTCTCCTTGGCCAGGTCGGTGAGGAAGGCGGCCCGTTTCGGGTCGGTGGCCGCGAGCTCCGGGTACCCGGTCAGGGCGCGCTTGCAGGTCTCGACGCGGGTCGCCAGCCAGTTGGCATGCTTCCAGTCGCGGTCGACGATCCGGCCCGGCGACTCCCCCGGCAGGTCGATGCCGGTGCGCTTGCCCAGGCCGAACCGGTGAGCCATGTCCTGGATCGGGTCGACGGCGCCGGGCGCCGGCTTGCTGCCGCCGGCCTTCTGCCACATCTCGTATGCGACCCGGTAGAAGACCGTGTCGCAGGAGACCTCGACGGCCCGCGCCATCGTGATGAACCCGTAGGCCTCGCCCTCGTAGTTGCCGAAGGCGCGGCCCCCGATGCCGAACGAGCTCGAGCACTCCCATCGCTTCTCGGGGTCGTAACCGTCGCTCAGGGCCGCGGCGGTGGTGATCACCTTGAACGTCGAGCCGGGCGCGCCACCGCCGGCGATCGGCCGGTCGAGCAGCGGCTGGTTCGCCGAGTCGCCGGTCAGCTCCGTGTAGTTGTCCGGCGAGATCCCGCCGACCCAGGCCGACGGGTCGTAGCTGGGCGCACCGGCCATCGCGACGACCGCACCGGTGTTCACGTCCAGCACGACGACGGCACCGGAGTCGGCCGGGTACTTGCGGCCGCGGTAGTCAGCGACGTGGCGGGCGCGGTCGATGGCCGCGGCCAACTGCTGCTCGGCCAGCGCCTGCACCTTCGAGTCGATCGTGGTGACCAGGTTGTCGCCGGGTACCGCAGGGGTTTCCCCCACCGGTCCGAGCACATGCCCGAGGTGGTCGACGGAGATGCGGGAGACGCCCGCTCGCCCGCGCAGGGCCGAGTCGTACTGCTGTTCCAGTCCGGATTGGCCGACCAGGTCGGCGGTGCCGAGCTTCGGGTCCACGGCACCGTTCACGCGCTGCGCCTTGACCTGCCCCTCGTCGGCGGCCGCGACGTAGCCGAGGATGTGGGCGGCGTTCACCCCGTAGGGGGCCGGGTAGTCGCGCACCGCGAGTTGATCGACGCTGACCCCCGGGAAGTCCTCACGGCGTTCGGAGACTGCCAGCGCGGTGCTCGGGTCGACGTTGTCGGCGACGGGGATCGGCTGGTACGGCGAGCCACTCCAGCACGGCGCACCGACACCGGCGCCGCACAGCCGCAGTTGCGCGCGCAGCTTGTCGGCCGGCACGGAGAGCACCGCAGCGAGTCGGTCCAACGTCTTGGCGCCCCGGTCGGGCTGCGCGAGCAGCAAGGACCGGTCGATGCTGATCCGCGTCCGGCTCTTGTTGCGGACCAGCACCCGGCCCATGTCGTCGAGGATCAGGCCGCGGGCGGCCGGAACGACGACCTCACGCACCGTGTTGGCGTCCGCGGCCGCGACGTACTGCCCGGAACGCAGACCCTGCAGGAACCAGAGACGCCCGCCGAGGACGAGCATCAGGCACAGCAGCATGCACTGGACCAGGAAGACTCGGCGCACGCTCGCGGGAATCCTCATCGGACCGCCTCCACCGCGGGACGGATCATCCGACGGGTCAACGGGAACAGCACCAGCGCCGTGCACACCGTCCACACCGTTGCGTTGGGGATCGCCTGCACCGTCTCGTCCGTGCGCGCGTGCAGGTCGCCCAAGGCCAGCCCGACACCGGTGAACAGCAACTGGGCGACGACCCCGATCACGGCGGCGCCGGCCAGGTTCCACAGCGGGTGGTGCTCGACACGCAGCGCCGCGCCGGTCAGGGCCCCGCACGCGGCCAGGACCAGCGCCCACTGCCCCAGCGGATGATCAGCCGGCGGCGCGAGGTCGAGGACCGCACCGGAGGCCAACCCAGTGATCGTACCGATCCGGGAACCGCCGACCACGGCGGCGCAGAACACCAGCGCCGGGACCAGGTCCGGGGACAGCGACAGTCGCCCGTCGCCGGCCGGCAGACAGATCTGCAGCATCGCGACGGTCACCAGCAGCACGCCCAGGGCCACCGCACTGCGCTTGCTCACCGCTTCGTCCTGCTTCCCGCACGCCTGGTCATGACGTCGGGCCCGCCGCCGTCACGCTCGAAGGGCTGGTGCCCGGGGGCACGACCACGCCGACCGTGTCCAGGTCGCCGAAGCCGGTGTACGGCCGCACCAGGATCGTCACCCCGTCCGGCCGCGGGGTCACCGAGACGACCTTCCCCACCGGTATCCCGGCGGTGTACGGCCGGGCGTCGCGAGAGCCGAAGGTGCGCAGATCCTCGCCCACCGCCGGGATGCTGTGCGGGTCGAACATCGTCAGTCGGCACAGGTCCTCACCGGTCCCGGTGAGCGTCCCGATCTGGCCGGAACTTGCCGATCGCACGCCCACCGAGGAAATCGGGTCGAGCAGCAGCACCACGGTGGCGGTGTGCGAGGTGACCGAGGTGACCCGGCCGACCAATCCGGCCGCGTCCAGCACGGCGGTGTCCGGGGCAACGCCGTCGTCGCTGCCGAGGTCGATCGCCACGCTCCACGAGTAACCACGGTCCGGCGCGACACCGATCACGTGCGCCGGCCGGACGTTCACGGCGGCGGTGCGGGCTGCCTCGGCCAGCGCGCTCCGGGCGCCGTTGCCGGCCAACTGCTGCTGCGTCGCGGCCAACTGGGCGGCCAGGCGGGCGTTCTGGCCCGCCAGGGCGTCGATCCGGATCTGCCGGGAGTGGGCGCGACCGATCCCGGTAACGGTCTCGGCGACCGGACCGGCCACCCAGACCACCCCCGACTCGACCGGCCCGAACACCCGCGCCGCGAACGTGCGTACCGGTGCCAGCGGCGAGTCCGCGGAGCTCGAGCGTGAGTCGACCACCGCAGCGCCCACCGTGGTGAGCAGCAGTGCGCCCAGCAGCACCCGCGTGGTGGTGGTGTCGCGAATCATCGCCGAATTCCTGACGCAGACTCAGTTCCCTTGCGGGCCGGGCAGATCTGGCTTCAGTACCGCTTCTGGTACGAGCTCTGGTTGTGGGCGGCGAACACCGACTGCAGGGCCTCGAATTCGTCGACGCACCGCCCGGCGCCCAGCGCCACGCAGTCCAGCGGACGCGGAGCGACGATGACCGGCATTCCGGTCTCGGCACAGATTCGGTCGTCCAGGCGGCGCAGGAGTGCGCCACCACCGGTGAGCACGATGCCGCGGTCCATGACGTCGGCGGCCAGTTCCGGCGGGCAGGCGTCGAGGGTGGCCCGAACCGCCTCGATGATCTGCTTGATCGGGTCTTCGATGGCGCGACGCACGTCGTCCGGGGTGATGACCACGTTCTTCGGCAGTCCGGAGATCATGTCGCGGCCGCGGACGTCGGCCCGGTACTCGTCGCCGGCCGGCAGCGCCGCGGCGATCGTCATCTTGATCTCCTCGGCGGTGCGCTCGCCGACGAGCAGCGAGTACTCCTTCTTCAGGTAGGAGATGATCGCCTCGTCCATGTCGTCACCCGCGACGCGGATCGACTGGGCGCAGACGATCCCGCCGAGGGAGATCACCGCGACCTCGGTGGTACCGCCGCCGATGTCGACGACCATGCTGCCGGTGGCCTCGCCAACCGGCATCCCGGCCCCGATCGCCGCCGCCATCGGCTCCTCGACGATGTGCACTGCACGGGCACCGGCCTGGTCGGCCGCCTCGATCACGGCACGGCGCTCGACGCCGGTGATCCCCGACGGGACGCACACGACCACGCGGGGCTTGGCGAAGTAGCGGCGCTTATGCACCTTCTGGATGAAGTAGCGCAGCATGCGCTCGGCAAGCTCGAAGTCGGCGATCACGCCATCCTTCAGCGGCCGGACCGCGACGACGTGCGCCGGGGTGCGGCCGATCATGGCCTTGGCCTCCGAGCCGACCGCCAGAACCTCGCCGGTGACGGTGTTGACCGCCACCACGGACGGCTCGTTGAGCACGATCCCCCGGCCGCGCACGTAGACCAGGGTGTTCGCGGTCCCCAGGTCAACCCCGATGTCACGGCCCACCAGCGACGAGAGCTGGTTGGGGACCGAACCGCTGGTGGAACCGGTGGGGCGCGGCCGGGTGGGCGTCATCGCCATGGTGGCGACCTCCGTGATGGATGTGACTGAAGTTCGCAGTGTGACCAAATTGGTCTACTGCGAAGATAGTAACCCCAGGGACGGAAACGCGAGAGCGGCACGCCCGTGACGGCGTTCCACTCCCGCGGCAGATGTGGCTTATGTGACCTGTCAGAAGTCGGGGAACCAGAGTGCGAGCTCGCGTGCCGCGGACTCCTCGGAGTCCGACGCGTGGATCAGGTTCTCCTGGTTGGACAGCGAGTAGTCACCGCGCACGGTTCCTGGGGCTGCCTTGCGACCGTCGGTGGCGCCGACGATCTGCCGGACGACGTCGATCGCCTGGTCGCCGGACAGGACCAGCGAGATCAGCGGGCCGGAGGTGATGAACTCGCGGAGCTCCGGGTACCAGCCCTTCTCCACGTGCTCGGCGTAATGCTGGTCGGCGAGCTGCTTGTCGATGGTGCGCAGGGCCATGGCCTCGATCTTGAAGCCCTTGGCCTCGAAGCGGGCGAGGATCTGGCCGACCAGGCCGCGGCGCACGCCGTCGGGCTTGACCAGGACCAGGGTGTTCTGGGACACGAAATCTCCTTGAGTACGGCGGCGCGCCGGCCACCTGGCGGGCGCGCGAAGGTCGGCGTGAGCCTATCGGCCGGGGTGGTTCTCGGCCGACGTCGTCCCGTAAGGCGCCTGGGCGACCATCGCCCCGATTCGCAGCGCGGCGACCCACAGCGCCCCGAACAGCAGCCCCATGACGATCATCGCGTGCACGACCACGCCCGTGGCCAGCACCAGGACCTGGACGGCCCAGCCGACCGGGATCCCGTAGGGCGACCGCAGCGAGCCGGTCGCGAGCACGCACACCAGGGCGAGCACTCCCCCAAGTGCCAGCGCCTGTCCCTCGGAAACCATGGTGGAGGACCGCGCGGCCACCAGCGAGCCGAAGAACACCACGAAGCCCTCGAAGAACAGCACGACGCTGCACAGCCGGCGCTGCATCTTCGCCCGGGACGCCGCGGTGAGCCCCTTCGGCTCATACTCCCCCGTCACTTGGGTCCGCGCAGCAGGGTCCGGGCGTCACCGGCGAGCACGATCGAGCCCACCACGAGCACGCCGGCCCCGGCCGGGTCGTCGCCGGACTCGGCCAGCCCGACCGCGGTGTCCAGGGCCTCGTCGAGCCGGGTCGCCACAGTGACCCGATCCGCACCGAAGATCTCCACGGCCACGGCAGCAAGCTCGTCGACCGGCATCGCGCGCGGATCGGCGGTCGCAGTGACCGTGATCTCGTCGAGCACCGGCTCCAGGGCGGCCAGGATCCCGGCGGCGTCCTTGTCGGCCATCACCCCGACCACGCCGACCAGTCGGCGGAACGAGAAGTCCTCGCCGATGGCCGCTGCCGTCGCGGCCGCGCCCATCGGGTTGTGCGCGGCGTCCAGCACGATCGTCGGAGAATTGCGGACGACCTCCAGCCGGCCGGGCGAGCTCACCGCGGCGAAGCCGGCGCGCAAGACCTCGACGTCGAGTTGCTCGCGCCCGCCGCCCAGGAACGCCTCGACCGCGGCCAGCGCACAGGCCGCGTTGTGGGCCTGGTGCGCGCCGAACAACGGGAGGAACAGGTCCTCGTAGAGCCCGCCGATGCCCTGGATGGCCAGCACCTGGCCGCCGAGCGCGCCGAGTCGGCCCCGCACGCCGAACTCCCGACCCTCCCGGGCAAGGACGGCGTTGACCTCGCCGGCGCGGCGCAGCAGCACCTCGCCGACCTCCTCCGACTGGACGGCGAGCACCGCGGCCGCGCCGTCCTTGAGGATCCCGGCCTTCTCCACGGCGATCTGCGCCGGCGTGGAGCCGAGGTATGCGGCGTGGTCGACGGCGACCGGGGTGATCACCGCGACCTGCCCGTCGACGACGTTGGTCGCGTCCCAGCTGCCGCCCATGCCGACCTCGACCACGGCCACGTCGACCGGGGCGTCGGCGAACGCGGCGAAGGCCAGCCCCGTCATCGTCTCGAAGAACGACAGTCGGTGCGGTTGCGAGCTGTCGATCAGGCCGAGGTACGGCTCGAGGTCGACGTAGGCGGCGACCATGCGCTCGGCGTCGATCGGTCGGCCGTCGAAGGCGATCCGCTCGCGCATCCTCTGCAGGTGCGGGCTGGTGAACATCCCGGTGCGCAGCCCGAACGCGCGCAGCAGCGACTCGATCATCCGCGCGGTACTGGTCTTGCCGTTCGTCCCGCCGACGTGGATGACCGGGTACGCGCGCTGCGGCGAACCGAGAACGTCGCACAGCGCGGCGATCCGGTCCAGCGATGGCTCCAGCCGCGACTCCGGCCACCGCGCCAGCAGCGCCTTCTCGACGGCTGCCAACTGCTCCGCGACGTCGGGCTCCGGCACCGAGGTCAGGTGGCGCCCTTCGTCGCTCACGCGGGACCCAGGGCGTCGAGTTGCGCGGTGATGCGGGCGATGTCGGCCTCTGCGCTGGACAGTCGGCCGCGGATCTTCGCGACGACGGGCTCCGGTGCCTTCTGCAGGAAATCGTTGTTCTCGAGCTTCCCGCGGGCGGCGGCGACCTCGGACGCAGCCGTCGTGAGGTCCTTGCTCAGGCGGGCCCGTTCGGCCGCGACGTCGATCGCGCCGGCCAGGTCGAGTTCGACGACCGCGCCGGGGATCCGCAGGGTCGCGGTCGCTGCGAAGGTGCCGTCGTCGACGGTCAGCTTGGACAGCGACCGGACCGCCTCGACGTGCTCGGCCAGACCGGGCACCGAGCCGTCGGCGGTGATCCGCGCGGCGACCTTCTTGCCCGGGGGCACGCCTTGGTCGGCCCGGAAGCGGCGGACCTCGGTCACCAGGTCCTGCACCGCTGCGATCTGGGCCTCGGCCGCCGGGTCCAGGTACTGGGGTTGCGCGGTCGGCCAGGGCGCGACGACCACCGACTCGCCGCCGGTCAACGTGGTCCACAGGGCCTCGGTGACGAACGGAATGACGGGGTGCAGCAGGCGCAGCAGGACGTCGAGGACGTGGCCGAGCACCGCGGTCGTGGCCTGCGCCGCCGCGCCGCCGGCCGCCAGCGGGCCCTTGGCCAGCTCGACGTACCAGTCGCAGAACTCGTCCCAGACCAGGTGGTAGAGCGCTTCGGTGGCCTTGGCGAACTCGTAGTCCTCATAGAGCGCGTCGACCTCGGCCACCGTGGCGTGCAGCCGGGACAGCATCCACCGGTCGACCGGCGAGAGCGCCTCGGGCCCCGGCAGTTCGCGGACGGCCGCGCCGTTGAGCATCGCGAACCGGGTGGCGTTCCAGAGCTTGTTGCAGAAGTTCCGGCTGCCCTGGACCCACTCCTCACCGATCGGCACGTCCGCGCCGGGGTTGGCACCACGGGCCAGGGTGAACCGCAGGGCGTCGGAGCCGTAGGCGTCCATCCAGTCCAACGGGTCGACGGCATTGCCGAACGACTTGCTCATCTTCTTGCCGAACTGGTCGCGGACCATGCCGTGCAGGGCGACAGTGCCGAAGGGAATATCTCCTGACGGACCGTCAGACTGCATCGCGTACAAGCCGAACATCATCATCCGGGCGACCCAGAAGAACAGGATGTCGTAGCCGGTGACCAGGACCGAGGTCGGGTAGAAGCGCGCCAGGTCCGGCGTGCGCTCCGGCCAACCCAGGGTCGAGAACGGCCACAGGCCCGAGGAGAACCACGTGTCGAGCACGTCGGGGTCCTGGGTCCAGCCCTCCCCCGGCGCCTCGTCGTCCGGCCCGACGCAACGCACTTCTCCGGCGGCGGAGTACCAGACCGGGATCCGGTGGCCCCACCACAACTGCCGGGAGATGCACCAGTCGTGCATGTTGTCGACCCAGGCGAACCAGCGTGGCTCCAACTCCTTCGGGTGGATCACCACGCGGCCGTCGCGGACCGCGTCGCCGGCGGCCTTGGCCAGCGGCGCGACGTTGACGTACCACTGCAGCGAGAGCCGCGGCTCCACAACGGTCTTGCACCGGGAGCAGTGCCCGACCGAGTGCAGATACGGCCGCTTCTCCGCGACGATGCGCCCGTCCTCGCGCAGCGCGGCGACCACGGCCGGCCGGGCCTCGAAGCGGTCCAGGCCCTGGAACGGTCCGGGCACGGTGACGATGGCGCTGTCGTCCATGATCGTGATCTCGGCCAGGTTGTGCCGCTTGCCGATCTCGAAGTCGTTCGGGTCGTGCGCCGGGGTGACCTTCACGGCGCCGGTGCCGAACTCGGGGTCGACGTGCTCGTCCGCGACGATCGGGATCTGACGACCCGTCAGCGGAAGCTCGACCGTGGTGCCGATCAGGTGTCGGTAGCGCTCGTCCTCCGGGTGCACGGCGACCGCGGTGTCGCCGAGCATCGTCTCGGGCCGGGTGGTGGCGACCACGATCGAGCCGGCCCCGTCGCCGTAGCGGATCGAGACCAGTTCGCCGGCGTCCTCGGAGTGCTCGACCTCTATGTCGGACAGCGCGGTGTGGCAGCGCGGGCACCAGTTCGTGATGCGGTTGGCGCGGTAGATCAGACCGTCGTCGTAGAGGCGCTTGAACATCGTGAGCACGGCGCGCGACAGGCCCTCGTCCATGGTGAACCGTTCCCGGTCCCACGCGACGCCGTCGCCCAGTCGGCGCATCTGGTCGAGGATCTTCCCGCCGGACTGCGCCTTCCACTCCCAGACCTTGGCCACGAACGCCTCGCGGCCGAGGTCGTGCCGGGACAGCCCCTGCTTGGCCAGTTCCCGCTCCACGACGTTCTGGGTCGCGATCCCGGCGTGGTCCGTGCCCGGCAACCACAGTGCCTCGTAGCCCTGCATCCGGCGGCGTCGGACCAGCGCGTCGATCAGCGTGTGCTCGAACGCGTGGCCGAGGTGCAGCGACCCGGTCACGTTCGGCGGCGGGATCACGATCGCGTACGGGGGTTTGTCGGAGGCCGGGTCCGCCTCGAAGTAGCCCGCCTTCACCCACTTCTCGTACAGCGGCGCCTCCACCTCGGCGGGGACGTAGCGGGTGGACAGTTCGGTGGCGGACGCGTCACTCACGGGCGTGAGTTTAGTTGGGGATCAGACGCGGGCCTGCACGATCATGTTCAGGGCCGAGGTGCTGACGACGTCGAAGCGGCTGAAGCCGGCCTCGGCGAAGACCTCCCGGAGCCGGCCCGGTCCGGCCTGGGCGCCCAGACCCAGTCCGACGTCCTGGGCCAACGAGGTCGGCGTGCAGATCGCGGCCGAGGCGATGTAGAGCATCGGCGCCATCGGGTTGTCGGTCAGATTGCTCGGCCCGTCCAGGGCGAACGGCTCCACGAGCAGGACCGAGCCGTCCGGGTTCAACCGCTCCCGGGCGTGCCGCGCGGCGCCCACCGGGTCGCCCATGTCGTGCAGGCAGTCGAAGAAGCAGATCAGGTCGAAACTACCGGGGTAGTCGTGCGCGCCGGCGACCTCGAACTCGACGCGGTCGCCGACCCCGGCCTCCGCGGCCCGCTCGCGGGCCACTCGTACGGAGGCGGCGTGATAGTCGAAGCCGACGATTCGGCTGGCCGGGAACTCGCCGGCGAGCACGATCGCCGAGGCGCCGTGCCCGCAGCCGACGTCGGCCACGGCGGCACCGGCCGTCAGCTGCTCCACGACCCCGTCCATCGCCGGGATCCAGCTGCTGGTCAGGTGAGCGCGGTATCCGGTGCGGAAGAACCACTCGGTGCCCTTGAACAGGTGCGGGTGGTGGTCGCCCCAGGCGAACTTCCCGTCGCCGCGCATCGTCTGGGCGATGCGGTCCATGTCGTGGTACAGCGCGGACGTGGTGTACATGCCCCGCGAGATGAACACCGGCGAGGTGTCGTCGGCGACCAGCGCGGCCACTTCCTCGGACAGCAGGAAGGTCTCGGCGGCCTCGTCGTAGTCCAGCAGCTGCGCCGCGACCTGCCCACGCAGCCACTCCAGCGTCAGGCGCTCGTTCGTGCCGGCAGCCTTGGCGATGTCCGCCGCGGTCATCGGCTCGGAGCCGTGCATCGCCCGCCATAGCCCGACCTCGTCGCCCAGCCAGATGCCGAAGCAGACCATCGAGCCGGTCATGTGGCCGATCATCGCGCCGACGGCCTGGTGGTACTTCGCCTTGTCCATGGCCCGGAGGCTACGGGCGGGTGATCGTCGACCGTTCGACGGGTGCGCGGGACCACCCACGGGACCACCCATGGGCGCAGTTGCAACTGGTGTGACGACAATCCGGCGCCGGTCGCATCACCAGTTGCAACTCTGCCCGGGGGTACTTGGGCGGCTAGGTAGTTGGGCGGCTAGGTAGTTGGGCGGCTGGGTGCGCCCCCAGGCTTCGGTCAGGCCGACTTCTCGCGCGGGGCGCGCTTGCGGGACTCGACCTCGCGCGGGACGAGGGTCGGGTTGACGTTCTCCAGCACGACCTCGCGGGTGATGACGACCCGGGCGACGTCCTTGCGGCTCGGGACCTCGTACATCACCGAGAGCAGGACCTCCTCCATGATCGCGCGCAGGCCACGGGCGCCGGTGGCGCGCAGGATGGCCTGGTCGGCGATGGCCTCGAGCGAGTCCGGAGTGAACTCCAGCTCGACGTTGTCGAGCTCGAAGAGCTTCTGGTACTGCTTCACCAGCGCGTTGCGCGGCTCGCTGAGGATCTGCACCAGCGCGTCGCGGTCCAGGTTGCGGACGCTGGTGATGACGGGCAACCGGCCGACGAACTCCGGGATCATGCCGAACTTCAGCAGGTCCTCGGGCATCACGTCGCCGAACGCGTCGGTCTTGTCCAGGTCGACCTTCGAGTGCAGGGTCGCCGAGAAGCCGATGCCCTTCTTGCCGACGCGGCCCTCGATGATCTTCTCGAGGCCGGCGAAGGCGCCACCGACGATGAACAGCACGTTGGTGGTGTCGATCTGGATGAACTCCTGGTGCGGGTGCTTGCGCCCGCCCTGCGGCGGCACGCTCGCGGTCGTGCCCTCCAGGATCTTCAGCAGCGCCTGCTGGACGCCCTCACCGGAGACGTCGCGCGTGATCGACGGGTTCTCGCTCTTGCGGGCGATCTTGTCGACCTCGTCGATGTAGATGATGCCGGTCTCGGCCTTCTTGACGTCGTAGTCCGCGGCCTGGATCAGCTTGAGCAGGATGTTCTCGACGTCCTCGCCGACGTAGCCAGCCTCGGTCAGCGCGGTGGCATCGGCGATGGCGAACGGCACGTTCAGCATGCGCGCCAACGTCTGTGCCAGGTGAGTCTTACCGCAACCGGTGGGGCCGATGAGCAGGATGTTGGATTTAGCCAGTTCAACCACGTCCGGCCCGGTGCCCTTGGCGGCCTCGCCTGCCTGGACCCGCTTGTAGTGGTTGTAGACCGCGACCGCGAGCGCCTTCTTGGCGATTTCCTGCCCGACCACGTAGGAGTCGAGGAACTCGCAGATCTCCATCGGCTTGGGGAGCTCGTCCCAGCGCATCTCCGAGTTCTCGGAGAGCTCTTCCTCGATGATCTCGTTGCACAGGTCGATGCACTCGTCGCAGATGTACACGCCTGGCCCGGCGATCAGCTTCTTGACCTGCTTCTGGCTCTTTCCACAGAAAGAGCACTTGAGCAGGTCTCCACCGTCTCCGATGCGTGCCACGCGGCGTATCCCCTCTGCTCATCGCACGCCGGCCCGGACCCTCGGGACCAGCGTTCTGGCCTCGACGTTACCTTCCTCGAACGGACGCCACACCATCTTCAGCGGGCGAGTCGGACTATTCAGCCGTAAGCGGACACCGCCCGTGGACACGCTCGGGACGGCTACCCGTCGCCGCCCGGACACCGCCCGGACACCGCCCCCGCCCCGCCGACCTTCCGAGGGTCGGCGCGCGCGCCCGAGGACGGTCAGGCCTGCAGCGACAGCAGCGAGGACTTGCGGGACGAGATCACGTCGTCGACGATCCCGTACGCCTTTGCCTGTTCGGCGGTGAGGATCTTGTCGCGCTCGATGTCGCGGCGGATGATCTCGATGTCCTGGTTGGTGTGCTTGGCCAGCATCTCCTCCAACTTGGCGCGCATTCGCAGCACCTCGTTGGCGATGATCTCGACGTCGGAGGCCTGACCGCCGCTGCCCTCGATCGCGGGCTGGTGGATCAGGATCCGGGCGTTCGGCAGCGCCAGGCGCTTGCCCGGTGTGCCGGCGGCCAGCAGCACCGCCGCCGCCGAGGCCGCCTGCCCCATGCAGATCGTCTGCACGTCCGGCTTGACGAACTGGATGGTGTCGTAGATCGCTGTCAGCGCGGTGAACGAGCCGCCCGGGGAGTTGATGTAGATCTGGATGTCGCGGTCCGGGTCCATCGACTCCAGAGTCAGCAACTGCGCCATGACGTCGTTGGCCGAGGCGTCGTCGACCTGCACGCCGAGGAAGATGATCCGCTCCTCGAACAACTTCGCGTACGGGTCGTACTCGCGATAGCCCTGACTGGTGCGTTCGACGAAGCGCGGCAGGACGTACCGGGACTGCGGCAGGTAGGGCGCCTGCGCGGCGCTCATCGCCGGCTCGTGATCGCACCGATCGTTCATGCGGTCCCTCCGGAACCCTGGACCTGGCGGGCATTTGTGACGACGTGGTCGACGAAGCCGTATTCCTTGGCCTCCTCGGCGGTGAACCAACG
>DATASX010000058.1 GCA_036269075.1 Sporichthyaceae bacterium | reverse complement strand
TCACCAAGCCGGTCGTGGGCTACGTCGCGGGCTTCACCGCGCCCGAGGGCAAGACCATGGGCCACGCCGGCGCCATCGTCTCGGGCTCCTCCGGCACGGCGTCGGCCAAGGCCGAGGCGCTCGAAGCGGTCGGTGTGCGGGTCGGGAAGGGCGCCCGACACGTCAGAAGATGGGGCTCGGCGGGTCAGCCCTTCATGAGCTCGCGCATCAGGCGGGCGGTCTCGGACGGGGTCTTGCCGACCTTGACGCCCACGGCCTCCAGGGCTTCCTTCTTCGCCGCCGCGGTGCCGGACGAGCCGGAGACGATGGCGCCGGCGTGGCCCATGGTCTTGCCCTCGGGAGCGGTGAAGCCGGCGACGTAGCCGACGACCGGCTTGGTCAGGTAGGACTTGATGAACTCCGCGGCCCGCTCCTCGGCGTCGCCACCGATCTCGCCGATCATCACGATCGCCTCGGTGTCGGGGTCGTCCTGGAAGGCGCGCAAGCAGTCGATGTGGGTGGTCCCGATGACCGGGTCACCGCCGATGCCGACGCAGGTCGTGTAACCGATGTCGCGCAGTTCGTACATCATCTGGTAGGTCAGCGTGCCCGACTTCGAGACCAGCCCGACCGGGCCCGCCTTGGTGATGTCGGCGGGGATGATCCCGGCGTTGGACTTCCCCGGGGAGATGATGCCGGGACAGTTCGGACCGATGATCCGGGTCGCCGAACCCCTGCTGACGTTGTAGGCGTGGAACGAGGCGGTGTCGTGCACCGCGACGCCCTCGGTGATCGTGACGACCAGCGCCACGTTGGCGTCGATCGCCTCGATCACGGCGCCCTTGGTGAACTTCGGCGGCACGAAGATCACCGACACGTCCGCCCCGGCCTCGCTGACGGCCTCGGCGACCGAGCTGAACACGGGCAGCGTGGCCCCGTCGAAGTCGACCTTCTGGCCGCCCTTGCCGGGCGTGACCCCGCCGACGACGTTCGCGCCGGAGGCCAGCATGCGCTGGGTGTGCTTGCGTCCCTCGGAACCGGTCATGCCCTGCACGACGATCCGGGAGTTCTCGGTGAGGAAGATTGCCATCTCGTTTTCCTTCTGCTTCTACGTCGTCAGCGGGCGGCGAGTTCGGCGACGCGGGCGGCAGCGCCGTCCATCGTCTCGACCATCTCGACGACGGGCAGATTCGCGTCGACGAGGATCTGGCGGCCGACCACGGCGTTGTTGCCGTCCAGCCGCACGACCAAGGGCTTGTCGACGGCCTGGCCCTGGCTCTCCAGCAGCCCTATCGCCGAGACGATGCCGTTGGCGACCGCGTCGCACGAGGTGATGCCGCCGAACACGTTGACGAACACCGAGCGCACCGCCGGGTCGGACAGGATGATGTCGAGGCCGTTGGCCATGACCTCGGCCGAGGCGCCACCACCGATGTCGAGGAAGTTCGCGGGCTTCACGCCGCCGTGCGCCTCGCCGGCGTAGGCGACGACGTCGAGCGTCGACATGACCAGCCCGGCGCCGTTGCCGATGATCCCGATCTCGCCGTCGAGCTTGACGTAGTTCAGGCCCTTCGCCTTGGCGCGGGCCTCCAGCGGGTCGGCCGCGTCCTTGTCCTCCAGCGCCGCGTGGTCCGGGTGCCGGAAGTCGGCGTTCTCGTCGAGGCTGACCTTCCCGTCCAGCGCGATCAGCCGGCCGTCCTTGGTCACCACCAGCGGGTTCACCTCGACCAGCGTGGCGTCCTCCCCCTGGAAGACCGCCCACAGCTTCTGCAGCACGTCCGCGACATCGGAGGCAATCTCGGCCGGGAAGCCTGCGGCGGAGACGATCTCGGCGGCCTTGGCGGCGTCGCAGCCGACGTTCGCGTCGACCGGAACCTTGGCCAGCAGATGCGGCGTGTTCGCCGCGACCTCCTCGACGTCCATGCCGCCCTGCGTGGTCGCCATGGCCAGGAACGTGCGGTTGGCGCGGTCGAGCAGGAAGGAGACGTAGTACTCGGTCTCGATCTCGGCGGTCTGGGCCAGCATCACCCGCCGCACGGTGTGGCCCTTGATGTCCATGCCGAGGATGGCGCCTGCCTTCGCGGCCGCGTCGTCCGGGCCGTCGGCCAGCTTCACACCGCCGGCCTTGCCGCGGCCGCCCACCTTCACTTGGGCCTTCACCACGACCCGACCTCCGAGCTTCTCGGCCGCCGCGCGGGCTTCGTCGGCCGTGTCGGCGGTCAAGCCGCCCAGTACCGGCACTCCGTGCTTCTCGAACAGATCCCGTGCCTGGTACTCGAACAGGTCCACCGTGGCGCCCCTTCACCCTCTTCGTTGCATGCCGAACCCCGATGTTTGGCGGCACCGGGGTGCTCCCTGCGGTCGACAAGCGAGCTTATTGGAGCGTTCACAACGGCTGCGAGTCGCATCGTGAGTGACCGTCACAACTGTCTCGTTGCATTACGCTCTGTGACCGAAACCGTTGGCGGCTTGCCACGTGTCGGTGTACTTTGTCCCGCTATTTCCCAACGAGAGGGGTGGTAACTCGTAAAATTGTGACGTTCAGTGATCATCGTGCCAGGATTTGTCGCTATAAGTCACGCCACACCGAGAGTGTTGTCACTTTGAGCGTTCTTTGCTCCTAGTCCGTGGGGGAATGACCCCCGGACGTATACCTTCAGGCAGGTTCGTGGCTCGCGATCCGACCATCTACCTGGGAGTCGACTGGATGCCGACTGGCCGACACGCGCGTGACATCCCCGCGTCCGCCCAGCCGGTCGCGACCCTTGAGGCGCCGACCCCCGCCGCCTCCCGTTGCGCCACTGTCGAAGTTCAGCTCGCCACCCCCGCCGGCCGCCGCAGGCGTGCGCCGTCGGAACCGATCCAGACCGCCGAGTCGACGCCGGCCCCCGCCGGAACGGGTCGGCGGCGTCGTGTGGCGCCGGTTGTCGAATCCCCCGCTCCGGCCGTCGAGACGGCCCCCGCCGAGGCTCCGGCCGCCGGCCCCGGAACCCGCCGCAAGCCGGCCGCACGACCCGTGACCACGCCGGCCGCCGAGGCCGCGATCCTCGAAGCACCAGTTCTGGAGCCCCCGGCGGCGCCGGCGGGTAGCGGTCGCCGCCGCAAGGCAGCCGCGTCGGTCGCCCCGACCGCCGAGGCTGTATCGACGCCGGTCCAGCCGCCTGCCTCGATCGCTCCCGGGTCCGGCCGCCGCAGGCGCGTAAGCCCGTGCACGCCGGTCGTCGACCCGACGCCGGCCGAGGTAATCGTCAGCGTGCAACCGACGCCGCGGCCCATCGCCGAAGTCGTCCCGATCGAGGTCGGCCACCGCCACCGCGCAGGCAGCCGGCACCGCGCCGCCAACACCTCCACGATCCCGGGCAACCCGGCGTTGGTCGCCGGTGCCGCCGCAGTGGCGATCGCCGCGGTCGGTGCGCTGGCCACCACCACCGGCGGCATCGGATTCGGTACGACCGGAACCGATCTGGCCGGCGCCTCCACGTTGGCCATGGCCAAGCTGCCGCAGGCCCCCGCGACCGACCCGTCCGCGGCCCGCGCGAGCCGCGACAAGGCCCGCGGCGTGCTGGCCGCCCGGCTGCAGCAGCAGGCGAACCAGTCGGCGCTGGCCAAGGCCTTGAAGCTGGCCCAGCTTCGCGCGACCCGGTTGGCCGCGCTGGCCAAGGAGTTCTTCCTGCCGGTGCACGCCTACCACCTGACCGCCGGCTTCGGCGAGGGTGGCGGCCTGTGGTCACACGGCCACACCGGCCAGGACTTCGCCTGCCCGACCGGCACCCAGATTCACGCCTTGGCCAGCGGCACGGTCGTGTTCTCCGGCTGGGACGGCGCCTACGGCTGGAAAACGATCGAGCGCCTCGCCGACGGCACCGAGATCTGGTACGCCCACCAGTCAAGGATCATCGTGCACAGCGGCCCGGTGGTCGCCGGCCAGCTGATCGGCCTGGTCGGCTCGACGGGTAACACGACCGGCCCGCACCTGCACCTCGAGGTGCACCCGGGCGGTGGGCCAGCCGTCGACCCGATGCCGTGGCTCCGCGCCCACGGGATGCACCCGTAGCCGACGCCGAACCCTAGGTCACCGAACCGTCCGGCCGGCCGCGGGGGCCGTCAAAACTGATCGGCCCACGGCCAGTGGTGGTGACGGTGCGCCCAGTGGTGCGGTCGGCTGTGGATCCGGTGGTAGCGCCACCAGTGGTGTCCCCCGTGATGGATGCGGTGGTAACGCCACCACTGGTGGTATCCCCGGTGGTGATCGCAGTCGCCGCAGCCGTGGCCACCCGGGCCGCCCGGCTCTCCCGGACCGGAGCCGCTGGGCACGACCGTGACCCGCTCGCTCACGTCCGAGCAGCTGCCGGTCACCGCGTTGTTGTTCGGGTCGCCGCTGTAAGCGGCTACCCACTGGTAGGTACCCGCCACGCTCGCGATGTACGGCTGCGAGGTGACCGTCCCGGTCGGCGCCACCGTCTCGGAGTCCTGGAAAACCCCGCCCGTGCATGACCCCGGGTCGTCGTACAGCGTGAAGGTGATCGTCCCAGTCGGGTGGAATCCGCCGGTGAGGGTCGCCCGGTCCCGGATCGTGGTTCCCACAACCGGATAGGTCCCGCCCGACGCGGGTCCGCCCGACAGTCCGACGGCGCTTCTGTTGCCTGGCGTCGTGATCTGCGCCGCGGCCGCGACGCCGGTGCCCGTCGCGAGCGCGAGCAGGCTGCACAGCGCGATTCGCGCGGCGCTCAGACGCGTCGGTCTGCTGCCCATTGGAATTCCGGCTCCCAATCATCCGACCAGCGCCGCGAATGCTCGCGGTGAGGTTCAGAATCGGCCCGGAGCGCACACTTTTATAGGCCCGAATGGGGCAATGCATGAATCGTCGTAGGTTGTATGAGGCGTCTGGCCTCGATTCACGAAGAATCGTGCGGGCACGACAAATCCTCTCCGGGGCGGCACGCCCCGGAGAGGATTCAGGCGAAGCTGGAGGAATAAGGTGTCAACGGTAGGAACGGCGCCGTGGCTCTGTCAGGAGGTGCCCGGGGGCGTGACGTTGGGCGAGCTGGAGAGCGTCGGGGTGGTCTTGCTGAGCGTCACCGAGGCGCACGCCGCGGTGGCCCCACTGTTCTTCAGATCGCCGCTGTAAACCGCCAGGAACGAGTAAGTGCCGGCGGCCAGAGGGGTGTAGGCGGCCGAGGTTGCGGCCCCGGAGCTCACGTATTCGACGTCCTGGAAGGCGACCGAGCCCCCGCAGGCGCCGCCGGTGAACAGCGTGAAGAGGATCGTGCCGCTCGCGTCGCTCGTGGCGCCGGTAAGGGTCGCCGTGTCAGTGACCGACGACCCGACCGTACCGCTGGTGGAGACGATCGAGGACAGGGTCGCATTGCTGGGCCCGGCCGCGTTTGCCGCGGGCGCCAGGCCCAGGCCGACAACCGGAGCGAGCACGCCGAGGACGACGAGCCCTCGGGGCATGGAGGTGCGAATCATGGAATTTTCCCCTCCGCCGCGCGGGGCACCCCGCCGGCCGTGGATGGTCGCCGGGTCGGCCAGATTCCGCCGCCGCCCGGAGCGCGGCGCTCTGCCGCTGTGCCCGCCCCAGGATCGAGCGGGCACATGCGTTTTATAAACTCGAACGGCCTAGTGAAAAAGGCTGGAATTCGCGATCGGTGGCGAATTCACAGCCGGTCGTGGTGATCGTCACAATTTGTCGACGGGTGCGTAGCGCAACAGCAACCTTTTCGGTGCGCCGTCGCCGAAATCCACCGTCGCCTCGGCCTTGTCGGCCACGCCGGCGACCGCGACGACCGTGCCGAGCCCGAAGGTGTCGTGGGTGACGCGGTCGCCGACCACCAGCGACACGACCTCGACCGCAGGGCGGTTCCCGGGGCGCCCCGGAGCGGACCGGATGCTGCTCGACGGGGCGGCCAACGCAGTCAACGCGCTGCGCTGCGAGGTGCGCTTCCAGTCGATGAGCTCGGCGGGGATCTCGTCCAGGAATCGGGAGGCCGGGAACCACTGCGGCGTGCCCCAGTTCCGGCGGACCTCCGAGCGGGAGACGTAGAGCCGCTCCTGCGCCCGGGTGATTCCGACGTAGGCCAGCCGCCGCTCCTCGGCCAGCTCGACGGGGTCGGCCAGGGCCCGCATGTGCGGGAACACGCCGTCCTCGCACCCGGTCAGGAACACCACCGGGAACTCCAGACCCTTCGCGGTGTGCAGCGTCATCAGCGTGACCTGGCCGCCGTCGTCGACCGGCTCCTCGCCCGAGGCGGCGTCCGGGATCTGGTCGGAGTCGGCGACCAGCGCGACCCGCTCCAGGAACCCCGCCACGGTCGGGTCGTCGGCCAGTTCCTCGTACTCCCGGGCGACCGCGACCAGCTCGGCCAGGTTCTCCACCCGACCGGCGTCCTGGGGGTCGTCCGAGTCCTCCAGCTCCCGCAGGTAACCGGACTCGGTCAGGATCGCCTCGATCACGTCGGCCGGCGCGGTCCCGGCCTCGACCAACGTCGCCAGTGCCGACATCAACTCGTTGAACGCCCGCAGCGAGGACAGCGAGCGGGTCGCGATCCCGTACGCCTCCTCGCAGCGCAGCAACGCGGCCGAGAAGGAGATCCGTTCGCGGGAGGACAACGCGTCGACGCAGGCCTCCGCGCGTTCGCCGATGCCGCGCTTGGGGACGTTGAGGATCCGCCGGAGCGAGACCTCGTCGTCCGGGTTCGCCAGCACGCGCAGGTAGGCCAGCGCGTCGCGGATCTCCTTGCGCTCGTAGAAACGCACCCCGCCGACGACCCGGTACGGCAGGCCGACGCGGATGAACACCTCCTCGAAAACCCGGGAGGCGGCATTGGTCCGGTAGAAGATCGCGACGTCGCGGGGCTGCGCCAACCCGGCGTCGTGCAGTCGGTCGACCTCGTTGGCCACGAATGTGGCTTCCTCGTGCTCGTCGCCGGCGACCCAGCCGACGATCCGCTCCCCCGACCCGCGGTCGGTCCAGAGGTTCTTCGGCTTGCGGTCCGGGTTGCGGGCGATCACCGCGTTGGCCGCGGACAGAATCGTCTGGGTGGAGCGGTAATTCTGCTCCAGCATCACGACCTTGGCGTTGGGGAAGTCGGCCTCGAACTCGGCGATGTTGCGGATCGTCGCGCCACGGAAGGCGTAGATCGACTGGTCGGCGTCGCCGACCACGCACAGCTCACCGGGCTCCAGATCCTCGGTACCGTTCCCGATCAGCTCACGCACCAGCACGTACTGGGCGTGGTTGGTGTCCTGGTACTCGTCGACCAGCACGTGCCGGAACCGCCGTCGGTAGTGCTCGGCGACGTCCGGGAACGCCTGCAACAAGTTGACGGTGGTGCAGATCAGGTCGTCGAAGTCCAGTGCGTTGGCCGTGCGCAGGCGGCGCTGGTACTCGGTGTAGCACTCGGCGTAGACGGTCTGGATCGGGCCCTCGGCCGCCGACGAGAACGTCTCGTAGTCGATCAGTTCGTTCTTGGCGTTGCTGATCGCGGAAGCGATCGCCCGCGGGGTGAACCTCTTCGGGTCCAGGGACAGATCGCGGACGATCATCCGCATCAGCCGCTGCGAGTCGGTGTCGTCGTAGATCGAGAAGCCGGAGGTGAAGCCGAGCCGCTTGGCGTCGTGCCGGAGGAACCGCAGGCAGGCCGAGTGGAACGTGGAAACCCACTGCGGGGCGGCGCTGCCGACCGCGGCGGCAATGCGCTGCTTCATCTCCCCGGCGGCCTTGTTGGTGAAGGTGATCGCCAGGATCTGCGACGGCCGGACCTTGCGGACCTCGATCAGCCAGGCGATCCGCCGGGTCAGCACCCGGGTCTTGCCCGAGCCCGCGCCGGCCACGACCAGCAAGGGGCCACCGGCGTGCTGGACGGCCTCGCGTTGCGGGCCGTTCAGACCCTCGAGCAGGTGCTCGGTGGCCGTCGTCTCCGGGAGTTCGAACAGGGTGCTCATCGTTCAGGAGTCTATGTCGCGCGGTGCGCCTCAGGACCAGCCGTACGCGATGGCGACGTTGCTCGCGGCAAGCGTGAAAGTGCCTAGGAACAAGGGCATCGGAACCGCCGGGCGTCGCTTGTTGGCGTGCGCCAGGCCGGTTACCACCAGCGCGATCACCAGCTTGACCAGGATCTTCGCCGCCGGTGGGTGCCGGTCGTCGAGATGGTCGACCCACCACAGCAGCAGACCGGAGACCACCTGGAACTCGGCGCCGTGGGTGATCGCCCCGACCATCTTCCGTTCCCCGGCCAGCAGCGTCAGCACGAAGCCGCCGAGCAGCGCGGCCATTCCGGCCAGATGCACGAGCAGAAGCAGGTGCCGAAGTACGTCCACGGGCCCCGGAGCCTATCCGGGGCCCGACATCTGCGGACGTCGTCCTCAGACGTCGTGGAACCCGGCATGTCGGGGCCGTTTCACAACATCTACGGACGTCGTCCGTAGATGTTGTCAGCCCATCGCCGCCAACGGCGCAGTCTGGAGGAGGTCCGCGGCCCAGTCGTCCAGGCTCATCGCGGGCTCGTCGGCGGCCGCGGCGAAGTCTCCGAGCACGATCGCGAGTTCCTCGCGGGCATGCGGCGTCATCCGCGCCAGCACACCCTCGATGGCGGCCCGGCGGTGGTCCATCACGCGCCCGATCAGGTCGACACCCGAATCGGTCAGCGCCAGGTCCACGCGGCGGCGGTCGATCGGCGACTCGGTACGGGCCAGCAGGCCGGCCTCGACCAGGCGGTCGCAGGCCCGTGTCGCGTTCGACGGGTGCACACCGAGTGCCCCGGCGACCGAGTTGAGATTGAGCGGACCGTGCGTGGCCACGATGACGAGCACGCGGTACTGCGACATCGTCACGAACTGCGAGACCGGCGCCACGGAGTCGGCGACGACCCCCATCAGCACCCGTGACGCGGCCAGGACGGCCTCGACACCGTTGTCCACGACTGACCCCTCCCGACTAACAAGAAACAACCGGACTGCGCACACACCCCATTCGGCGACCCGGGCTGTCCGTTTGCTTGATCAGACGGGTCTCGTGCCTGTGGAGCGTAGGGACCGGACGGAGCCGTGGGCAGGGCACTGGGCCGTCAGCGTGACGGCAGGCACCTCGCCGTCGCCTCGACACGGGCAGGGGCCGGACGTAGGCTCTCCCGAACCGGATTCACGGTTGGGTCATGAAGTGACTTGGCGAGGAACGAACAAATGAGGTCCCAGGCGATGTCGGTTTTGGCGGCCGCCTCGCCGTTCCCCCGGCCCACGCTGCATTTCCTCAACATCGTGATGCTGCAGGTCCACACGGTGTTCGCCGGGCTCTGGGCCTTGTGCGCGATTGCGACCGCGCTGGTCGCGGTCCCCCCATTGCGCCGAATCCCGTCCGCGTTCGGGCTGCACGTGCTCCAGCAGAAGTGGGAGACCATCTCGAACGTCATGTTCGGGGCCTACCTGCTCACGTTCGGGACCGGTACCTGGCTGCTGTACAAGCAGGCCACCTACCGGCCGCCGTTCAGCTCCTCGGCCTGGGACAAACTGCGCCACGAGCCATACGGGGTCCCGTACTACTACGCGCTCTACGGCAAGATCCTCGTCTTCTTCCTGATGGGTGCCGCGACCTACGTACTGGCCCGCGAGGCCCGGCGGGCGGCGGCGGAGTCCGAGGCGGCCGGTGGCCCGGTCGACATGGACCTGGACACCGACGACAGCGGGTGGATGGACGAGGAGGTCCTGCCCCAGGGCCGGACCGACGACCTCGGGGTGGCAGCAGCGACCGAGGGCTCCACCCTCACCGAGACCCGGGCGATGGCCCGGCACCACCTGGACCGCGCCGCCACTTCGCCGCTCGTGCTGTGGGGCTCGGTCGCGGTGCTCGTCGTCGGCCTGGGCGCCGTCGGCTTCTGCGTCACGCTGATCAAGTACTTCCACGAGCTGTCGAAATCGGCCGTGGTGTACCAGATTCTCAGCCAGTGACCCACCGGCGCTTGCCGCCGGATTCCCGTTGGGCATGAAACCGTCGGTGCCCGCGTTTACCTTGGCTCTGGGATGACCTGAACGTGTGGGCGCCCGCCGGGGGGTGGGTTCGGATGAGCATGGAAGTCACGGCGTGGAGCTCGATGTGGCACGCCATGAATCAGCAGGACAAACGGCCGGTCTCGCGGGAGACCGCGCGGCGCATCATGCACTTCGCGCGGCCGCGGAGCAGGCAGTTGGCGACGTTCCTCGGGCTGACCGTGGTCTCCGCCGTGCTGACCGTGCTGACCCCGGTGCTGGCCGGCCGGGTGGTCGACGCGATCGTCGCCCATTCGAGCACCCGACGGGTGGTGCTGCTGGCGGTCGCGATCGCAGTCATCGCGGTGGCGACGGCGGTGCTGGGGTTGGCCGGACGGCTGCTGTCGGCGCAGATCGGCGAGGGCCTGATCCTCGATCTGCGGACCGCGGTCTTCGACCACGTGCAACGGATGCCGGTCGCGTTCTTCACCCGTACCAAGACCGGGGCCCTGGTGTCCCGGCTGAACAACGACGTGATCGGGGCACAGCGGGCATTCGCGGGCACGTTGTCCGGGTTGGTCAGCAACGTGGTGATGCTGGTGTTCACCACTGCCGTGATGTTCACGCTGTCCTGGCAGATCACCTTGCTGGCGTTGGTGCTGCTGCCGTTGTTCGTCTGGCCGGCCCGCCGGGTCGGGGCCCGGCTGGCAGGAATGCAACGCGAGGCCGCGACCCACAACGCCGCGATGAGTTCACAGATGGCCGAGCGGTTCTCCGCGCCGGGTGCGACCTTGATCAAGCTGTTCGGCCGACCGGCCACCGAGTCGGCGGAGTTCGCCGCGCGGGCCGGGCGGGTGCGCGAGATCGGGGTTCGCACTGCGGTCCTGCAGTCGACGTTCGTCACGGCGCTCACGCTGGTCTCGGCGCTGGCGCTGGCGCTCACGTACGGACTGGGCGGGGCCCTGGCGCTGCGCGGCCACCTGGCCGCGGGAACCGTCGTCAGCCTGGGGTTGCTGCTGACCCGGCTCTACGCCCCGTTGACCGCGCTGACCGGGGCGCCCGGTGAGGTGATGAGTGCGTTGGTCAGCTTCGAGCGGGTCTTCGAGGTGCTCGACCTCGCACCGTTGATCGCGGAGCCGGCGGCTCCGCGTCCACTGCCGGACGGGCCGCTGCGCGTCGAGTTCCGCGACGTGCGGTTCTCCTACCCGGCGGCCGAGAAAGTCTCGTTGGCCTCGTTGGAGGAGGTCGCGGTCCTCGACACCCGGGGTGGGGCCGAGGTGTTGCACGGGGTCAGCTTCAACGTGGAGCCGGGCCGGATGGTCGCCCTGGTGGGTTCGTCCGGGGCGGGCAAGTCGACGATCGCGTCACTGCTGCCGCGCCTGTACGACGTGGACTCCGGGGCCGTGCTCGTGGGCGGCGTCGACGTGCGCGAGCTGAGCTTCGAGTCGATGCGTGGGGCGCTGGGGATGGTCACCCAGGACGGGCACCTGTTCCACGAGTCGATCCGCTCTAATCTGCTGCTGGCCCGACCGGAGGCGACGGAGGCCGAGCTGCTCGACGCGATCGAGCGCGCCCGGCTCAGCGAACTGGTGGCGAACCTGCCGGACGGTCTGGACACCGTCGTCGGCGAGCGGGGCTATCGCCTGTCCGGTGGGGAGCGGCAACGGCTGACGATCGCGCGCCTGCTGCTGGCGCGCCCGCGGGTGGTGATCCTCGACGAGGCGACCGCCCACCTGGACTCGACGTCGGAGGTGGCTGTTCAGGCCGCATTGGGCGAGGCCTTGGCCGGCCGCACGGCCATCGTGATCGCGCACCGGTTGTCCACCGTGCGGGCCGCCGACGAGATCCTGGTCGTGGAGCACGGCCAGGTCGTCGAACGGGGTGCGCACACAGAACTGCTCGCCGCCGAGGGTCGGTACGCGGAGCTGTACCGGACCCAATTCAGCGACGAGCAGATCATTGCTCAGCAGCGGAACTGAGACTGCGTCAGACCGTGGAGCGGGCCGGGGAGCGAGTGGCGCCGGCCTGCGCCGGGATCTGCGCGGCAACGTGCGGCTCTCCCTCACCGGCAACCGAGGCGACCACCCAACGGCCCGCGCGGTAGGTCCGCTTGGCGCCGTTCACGGTCATCGCGGCGAAGTTGTACAGGAAGTAGATCGACAACAGGCAGATCAGGCCGGCCGCGAGGAACATGTAGTCCGTATTGCGGTCGTGGACGGTGCCGTCCACCGTGGCCAGGTTGACGAACGCGTCGTACACCCGGGTGATCGTGCCCATTCGTGTCGCCCCAATTCCGCTCAATCCCCTCGGCGACGGTTGTCGTCGAATGCCGGTGAGACGAGCCTTCTGGGGGCAGGGTTCCTGCTGCGCAAGCAAATCGGGCCCGAACGCGACGAAATCAACCGTTGGGCCAATCCCGTTCTCATACGTTCGGACGAGGGGGCATGGGCCGGGTAGCTCGTCAGCGCGAAGGGCCGGCCCGACGAGGTGTCGACCGGCCGAGGTCCGTGCTCACTCCCACTCGATGGTGCCGGGCGGTTTGCTGGTCACGTCGAGGGTCACGCGGTTGATCTCGCGAACCTCGTTGGTGATGCGGGTGGAGATGCGAGCCAAGGTGTCGTAGGGCACGCGGGACCAGTCCGCGGTCATCGCGTCCTCGGAGCTGACCGGGCGTAGCACGACGGGGTGACCGTAGGTGCGCCCGTCGCCCTGGACTCCGACTGAACGGACGTCGGCCAGCAGCACGACCGGGCACTGCCAGATCTCGCGGTCCAGGCCGGCCGCGGACAGTTCCTCCCGGGCGATCGCGTCGGCTTGGCGCAGGATGTCCAGGCGCTCGCCGGTGACCTCGCCGATAATCCGGATCCCCAGCCCGGGTCCGGGGAATGGTTGGCGCCACACGATTGCCTCGGGCAGACCGAGCTCGATCCCGACCCGCCGGACCTCGTCCTTGAACAGCGTCCGCAGCGGCTCGACCAGGCCGAACTGCAGGTCGTCGGGCAGGCCGCCGACGTTGTGATGGCTTTTGATGTTCGCGGTCCCGGTGCCGCCGCCGGACTCTACGACGTCCGGATACAGCGTGCCCTGCACCAGGAAGTCGACGCCGTCGCCGTGGGCGGCGATCACGTCGCGGGCGGCCTGCTCGAAGACCCGGATGAACTCCCGGCCGATGATCTTTCGCTTGGCCTCCGGGTCAGTGACCCCGGCCAGCGCCTCGAGGAACCGCTTCTGCGCGTCGACCACGACCAGGTCGACCCCGGTGGCGGCGACGAAGTCGCGCTCGACCTGCTCGGCCTCGCCCAGTCGCAGCAACCCGTGGTCGACGAACACACACGTGAGCCGGTCGCCGATCGCCCGTTGGACCAGCGCCGCCGCGACCGCGGAGTCGACTCCCCCGGACAAGCCGCAGATCGCCCGGCCGGTGCCGACCGTCGCTTGCACCGCCGCGATCGCGTCGGTGACGATGTTGACCATCGTCCAGGTCGGGTTGATGCCCGCGATCTCGTGCAGGAACCGTTCGATGACGGCCTGGCCGTGCGTGGTGTGCATGACCTCGGGGTGGTACTGGACGCCGGCCAGACGGCGCTCGCGGTCCTCGAACGCGGCCACCTGGGCACCGGCCGTAGCGGCCAGCACGTCGAAGCCCGGCGGGGCGACCTGCACCGAGTCGCCGTGGCTCATCCACACCGTCTGCGACTCGGGTTGGCCGGCCAGCAATGTGCCGCGGCCCTCGACCTGCAGCGGGGTCGCGCCGAACTCCGACAGCCCCGTCCGGGCGACGGTCCCGCCCAGCGCCGAGGCCATCGCCTGGAAGCCGTAACAGATGCCGAGCACCGGCACCCCGGCCTCGAACAGCGCCGGGTCGAGCGCAGGTGCCCCGGGCGCGTAGACCGAGGACGGCCCACCGGAGAGCACGATCGCTGCGGGGTCACGGGCGAGCATCTCGGCGACCGGCATCGTGTGCGGGACGATCTCGGAGTAGACCCGCGCCTCGCGCACCCGCCGGGCGATCAATTGCGCGTACTGGGCCCCGAAGTCCACGACCAGAACCGGCCGCGCTGCACCTTCAGTCACCGCCGGATCCTCGCACACCCCGAGGAGCGCTCAGATCATCGATGATCGCAGCGGGCTCTCTCATACGCGAAGCGGGCTCTCTCATACGCGAGCTGTCAGATCTGGGGCCTTCGGCGGCCCGTAATTGACGTCTCGCTCATCGATGATCGTGGGTGACGCTCGACCGGACGGCGGTCAACGGGCGCCGAAAGGCCGTTCCGTCGGAGCCCGGGATCGTCTAGCGTGGCGACACCGCGCGGGCCAGGTGCTTCGGTGCCGCCCGCGTCGGCGGAGCGAGCCTGCACGGGCTGCGGCCTGCGCGCCCTCCGCCCACAGGTGCTCGGCCCCGGGTCAAACCCCGGGGCCGAGCACCGACCGACCCTGACAAATCGCGCTCGGCCCCCGGCAGGTGCGGGGCCGAACTGCGGGCAGAAGGCAGGTCCTCGACTACCTCCCGACAGGTCTTCGGCCCGAAGCGGGCTCGGGCCGAAGACCTGCACCGACCGGACGCTGCGGGTCCAGCGGGCGCGCCCACGATGCTGGCAGCCGGCGACCCCGCTCCGGGGCGAATTGCTCCGAATGGGCCGGATTCGGGCGAACTGCGCCACGCGCGCGACGAAGGAGCACGCGTGGCCAGGAGCTCGAAGAAGCAAGCAGAGCGGGCGAAACGGACTAGGTCGAGCTCAGCGAACCGGCACGATGTCCGGTGCACCCATGCGTGCCGCGTCGGCGGTGCGGTCGTCGGGCTGATCCTGGGACTCCCGCTCGGCGGCCACTCGCGCCACGTAGTGCTCGATCTCGTTGGCGGTCTGCTCCACGGTCCAGCCCAGAACGCCCGCCATCAGGTCCGCGCACTCGATGGTCGCGCTCATGCCCCGGTCGAAGGTCTCCACCGAGATCCGGGTCCGGCGGGTCATCACGTCGTCCAGATGCCGCGCACCCTCCCAAGCCGCGGCGTGCACGATCTCCGCGCACAGGTAGTCCTCGGCGCCGCCGACCGGCTCGCGCAACATCGGGTCGGAGGCCGCGAGATCGAGCACGGGTTGAAGATCCGCGCCGTAGCGCCGGAGTAGGTGCTCGATCCGAGCCACGTGCAGCCCGGTCGTCGCCGCCGTCCGTTCCCGCGAGTTCCACGCCGCCTGGTAGCCGGCGCCGCCGATCAGCGGGATCCGTTCGGTGCAGGACGGCGGCACCCGCTCGTTCATCGCGTGCACCGCGGCGTCGACGGCGTCGCGGGCCATCACCCGGTAGGTCGTGTACTTGCCGCCGGCGACGACCACCAGGCCGGGCACCGGGTGCGCGACCACATGCTCCCGGGACAGCGCCGAGGTGTTCTCCGACTCCCCGGCCAACAGCGGCCGCAGCCCGGCGTAGACGCCCTGGACGTCGGCTCGGGCCAGCGGCGTGGCCAGCCACTTGTTGGCCTGCGAGAGCAGGTAGTCGATGTCGACCCGGCTCGCCGCCGGGTGCGCCTTGTCCAGGTCCCACTGGGTGTCGGTGGTGCCGACGATCCAGTGCCGTTTCCACGGGATCACGAACAGCACGCTGTTCTCGGTCCGGGCGATCAGGCCCATGGAAGCGTGGATGCGGTCGCGCGGCACCACCAGGTGCACACCCTTGGACGCCTTGACGTGGAACTGGCCGCGCTCCCCGACCAGCGCTTGGGTGTCGTCGGTCCAGACGCCGGTCGCGTTGACGACCTGGCGGGCCCGCACCTTCCACTCCTCGCCGGACTCGGTGTTGCGGACCTTCGCGCCGACGACCCGCTCGCCCTCGCGCAGGAACCCGATGACCCGTACCCGGGACGCGCAATGGGCCCCGTAGGCTGCGGCGGTGCGCACCAGGTTGACGACGAAGCGAGCGTCGTCGACCTGGGCGTCCCAGTACTGGACGGCGCCCACGTAGGAGCCCGGGCGCAGCGCCGGCATCAGCCGGCGGACCTGCCGCCGGGTCAGGTGCCGGTGCCGGGGCACCCCGGTGCGGCCGGGCGCGACGGCGGCCAGCGTGTCGTAGAGGGCAATGCCGGCCCCGACGTAGGCCCGCTCCCAGCCGTGGTGGGTCAACGGGTAGAGGAACGGCACCGGCCGGACCAGGTGCGGCGCCAGCTCGGTGAGCAGCAGGCTGCGTTCGGACAGCGCCTCCCGGACCAGCCCGAAGTCGAGCATCTCCAGGTAGCGCAGCCCGCCGTGGATGAGCTTGCTGGACCGGCTCGAGGTCCCGCCGCCCCAGTCGCGCATGTCGACCAGCCCTACGTCCAGTCCGCGGGTGACCGCGTCCAGAGCCGTCCCGGCGCCGACCACCCCGCCGCCCACGACGAGCATGTCGAGCTCGCGGCCGGCCAACGCCGCCAGCGCCCCCGCCCGCTCATCCGGCCCCAACCGTCCCGGTCCCACAGCTTCAACCCTAAGCCGAGGACCATCCGCCCAGCGCCACGACCGGCCGAGGGCGCGGTCATTGTGCTCCGAGCACAATGACCCAGGTCAGGGTGTGGCAAAGAACCAGTGACCCGCGACACATCCGCTCGTATCGTGATTTGTACGACCTCGGCCCCTGGCCCGAGGCGCTGTCCCCCGTCCCGACCATCCGGGAGCCGCCGGTGTCCCACCGAAGTCGCAACCTGCGGCTGTTGGCCGCCATGACCGCCGTCTCGATGCTTTCGGCGTGTGCGGCCTCCACCGAGGTGCAGCAGGCCGTCGCTCAACACCGCGCCGCCGACGCCGCTCGGCCGGCAGCAGCCCCGGCTGCCGCCGCGCAGCCCGGCACCACCGCGATCGACGTCGTCCCCAGCGGCTCGGCCGCAGCGCCGGCAACCGGCACGGCGGGGGCGCCGGCTGCCGCGGCCCAACCCGGCACGTCGACCACCGCCGCCGCCCCCGGCGCGGCGGCCGCACCGGCTGCCGTCGCGAAGAAGGGCGGCAAGCAAACCGCGGCACCGGCCGCGGCCGCGCCGGCCGCCGCAGCCGCCTGTGCGGCCGCGGCACCGGCCGCCGGCAACGGCGGCGCGACCGACGCCGGCGTGAACGCGACCACGATCAAGATCGGCGGCACGTTCTTCAACGGTGGCTACCTCGACAAGTACGGCAAGGTCTCGGAGAACGCCCCGCGGGCCTACTTCGACTACATCAACGACTCCGGCGGCATCTGCGGGCGCAAGATCCAGTACGTCACCTGCGACACCGCCGGTACCGCGGACGGCACCACCGGTTGTCTGACCAAGCTGGCCAACCAGGACCAGGTATTCATCATGGGCCCGAGCCTGGACTTCAACCTCGACATCGTCGGACCGACCCTGGCGCGCGACAAGCTGCCCTGGGTCGGCTCCTCCGGGCTCTACTCCGAGGAGTTCAAGAGCCCCTGGATGTTCCCGACCCAGCCCTCGGGCCAGATGGTCGGCGCGTTGATCACCCAGTACACCGCCACCCAACTGCACGCGAAGAAGATCGGCGTCTCGTACCTGAATGACGTCGCCGGCCCGACGTGCACGCAGCGGGCGCAGCAGATCGCGAGCCAGAACGGCGCGAGCGTGGTCAAGACCGTCTCGAACACGGAGATCGAGACCAGCCTGGACTCGCAGGTCGCCGCGTTGAAGAACGCCGGCGTCGATGCGGTCGAGTTCTGCAACGACCCGGTCAACACGGTGAAGTTCATCCAGGCCGCACAGCGGGTCGGTTGGAAGCCCACGTTCGTCGGCGGATTCGTTCTTGCCGACGACGTGCCGAAGGCCGCCGGCTCGAACGGCAAGGGCATGTACGGGTTCTCGTTCTTCGACTTCTACGGCTCGGACTCCCCGGGCGTGAAGAAGTACCGGCAGATCACCGAGTACTACTACCCGCAGACCTTCCACCACTTCTACGAGCAAGCCTCCTACGTGGGTGCCGAGGCGATCGTCGCGGCGCTGCGCGCCGTCGGCCCGCACCTGACCCGCGACGCGTTCGTCAAGCAGATGCGCTCCATGACCAACTTCGACAGCGGTCTGGGGCTCAAGCTGAACTTCGCCAACCTGGCCGGCGACGCGGTCAGCGGCGAGATGTTCCAGGCCGACGACAACCTGGCGTGGAAGCAGGTCTCGCAGCGCTTCGGCCTGGTCGGCGCCGGCAAGTCCGGCGACGTGGCCCGGCCGGACACCGCGGCGATCGCCCCGGCCATTGCACGGACGAGCGCGCGCCGTAAGCGCAGGCGTGCTGGATGAGTGAGCGCAGCGAGCGAATCAAAAGGATCTGTGTCGATTCGACCCATTCCGGCGCCGAGCGGAGTGAGGCGCGGGAATGAGTCGGTTCCTCGGCTATGTCATCACCGGACTGGCCAACGGCACGATCTACGCGTTGGTGGCCCTGGGCGTCGTGATCACCTACCGGGTCAGCCGGGTGATCAACCTCGCCCAGGGCGCCACCGGTGTGCTCGCGGCGTTCCTGTTCCACTACACGCTGATGGGCAAGATGGGCATGCCGGTCGCCTTGGCCTCGGTGGTCGCGATCCTGTTCGGCGCGGTGCTCGGCGCCGGGGTGGAACGCTTCGCCGTGCGCCCGGTGCGGCACCGCGGCGCGCTTGCCACGCTGACCGTCACGACCGGCGTGCTGCTGATGTTCTCCGAGTTGACCGTGCAGATCTGGGGCCCGGACAACCCTTCGATCGCCTCGGTGTTCTCCGACCACGTGGTGCGGATCGGCAACACCGGTGTGACGGTGCATCAGTTGGCCACGGCGGGCGCTGTGATCCTGCTCGCCGGCGGGCTGTACCTGCTGCTGGCCCGGACCTGGTTCGGCGCCGGCGTCACCGCGATCGCCCAGGACCCGGGGGCCGCGCGCATCGTCGGCCTGCCGGTCAACGGGATCATCACCGCGACGTGGGCCATCGGCGGCGCCAGTGCGGCGCTGTCCGGGCTGCTGTACATCCACCTGAACAGCCTCGACCAGATCAGCCTGACGTTCGTGCTGATCTCCAGCCTGGTGGCCGCGGCCCTCGGTGGCTTCAACAGCCTGCCGCTGGCCGGGGCCGGCGGACTGGCCGTCGGGCTGATCTTCAGCCTCAGCCAGGGCTACACGACCGTGGCCGGTATCGGTGAACTGCTGGTGTTCCTGGCCCTGCTGCTCGTGCTGATCCTGCGCTCGGGCAAGCCGCAACTGGACGTGGTGGCGGAGTTCTGATGGCCGGTACCGAGACCCTCCCCACTGCTGCGCCACGCCGCGCGGCGGGCCGAGGCCGCGGCCCGAGGCTGTCGATCGAGACCGTCGGGGTCGCACTGCTCGCCGCGGCCGCCGTGTTGTGGCCGCTGTTCGCCCCGAAGGTCGCCCACTTCTACGGCACCCTCTCGGTGATCTACGCGCTCGTCGGGCTGTCGCTGGTGATCCTGATCGGCTGGACCGGCCAGATCTCGCTGGGCCACGCGGCGTTCCTCGGATTCGGTTGCTACGTCGGGCAGAAGCTGCTCAGCAACGGCGTGCCGTTGGAGTTGGCCGTGCCGATCATCGGCCTGGTCGGCGCGGGCATCAGCCTCGTGCTGGGCGTGCCCTCGTTGCGACTGCGCGGGGTGTACCTGACGATCACCACGCTGGCCTTCGGGGTCGCCTGCCAGCGCTACTTCTTCACCCGTCCGCAGTTGCGTGGCTTCCACGCGACCGACGTCCCCCGCAAGAGCCTGCTCGGCATCCCGACCGACACCGACCGCGGCCTGTACTACGCGGTGCTGATCGTGCTGGCGCTCGCGCTGCTGCTGGCCTGGAACATCCGGCGCACCGACACCGGCCGGGTGCTGTTCGCGATCCGCGACTCCGAGCAGGCCGCGGCCGCGATGGCGATCCGCATCGCGCCCTACAAGATCGGGGTGTTCGCCGCCTCCGCCGCGCTGGCCTGCATCGCCGGATTGTTCTACGGGATGCTGTTCCGCTCCACGCCGGGCCCGGACCAGTTCGGCGTGTTCCAGTCGCTGTTCTACCTGGCGATGCCGGTGCTCGGCGGCGCCGAGGCGATCCTCGGCGCACTGATCGGCGGCTCGTTCCTGGCGACCGGGCAGCCGTTGGTGAACCTCTTCGACGTCCGGCTGTACCTGGTCAGCAGCGTGGCCCTGCTGCTCATGCTGCTGTCCGGTTACGACGGGGTGGTCGGCATGCTCCAGGCCGCGCGGCGCACGTTGACCGACGCGCTCCGCGGCGAACCGATCCGCTACGGCTCGTTCGTCCCCGACAACCCGACCGACCATGCGCGGCGCCCACCGGTGATCCACGCGGCAGCACCGGCCGACCTGGCGGACGACCTGCCTGCGGGCAGCCGCGTGCGGGCCAGATTGGTGGTCAACCGATGAGCGGCCACCTGATCGGCACCGGGATGACCAAGCGCTACGCGGGCCTGGTCGCCAACGACAACATCGACGTCGAGGTCCGGCCGGGCGAGATCGTCGGCCTGATCGGCCCCAACGGGGCCGGGAAGACCACGCTGTTCAACTGTCTGACGGGGGCTCAGAAGCTGACCGCCGGGCGGATCAAGCTCAACGGCAAGGACATCACCGCGATGCCGGCCGCCGATCGCGCCCGGCTCGGCCTGTCCCGCACCTTTCAGCAGTCTCAGCTGTTCCGGCACCTGTCGGTCGAGGAGAACCTGCTGCTCGGCCGGCACCGCAACTACGGGGCCGGCTCCCTGCTCGGTGCGATCGGGCTGGCCGGGCGGGCCGAGAGGGCCGCCCGTGGCGTGGTCGCCACGATCGCCGAGCAGTGCGGACTGATCGACGTGCTGGCTGCCCCGGTCGGCGACCTGCCCTACGGCACCCAGCGAATGGTCGAGGTGGCCCGGGCGATCGTGATGAACCCCGAGGTACTGCTGGTCGACGAACCGGCCGCGGGCATGGACAGCACCGAGTCGGAGTACTTCGGCGCGCTGCTGCGGCGGATCAGCCGCGAGCGGGAGATGTCGGTGCTGATCATCGAGCACGACGTCGCGATGGTGCTGGGGATCTGCGACCGGGTCTACGTGCTGAACTTCGGCAAACTGCTGGCCACCGGCAGCCCCGCCGACATCCGCGCCAACGCCGAGGTTCGTGCCGCCTACCTGGGAAGCACGGTGACCGGATGACGCTCACCCAGCCGACCGGTGCCGCACTGCGGACCGACCGCAAGCCCTTGTTGACCGCGCGATCCCTCGACGTCGCCTACGGATCGGTGCTGGCCGTCCGCGGCCTGACGCTGCACGTCGACCCGGGCGAGATCGTCGCGCTGCTCGGCCCCAACGGCGCCGGGAAGACCTCGACCCTGCGCGGGGTGACCGGGCTGGTCCGGCCCCGCTCGGGCACGGTGAGCGTGAACGGCCAACGCATCGACGGCCGCGGCGCGGCCGGTGCGGTGAGGGCCGGGCTGGCCCACGTCCCCGAGGGGCGGCGGGTGTTCCCGGAGATGAGCGTGCTGGACAACCTTCGGCTGGGCTGCTGGTCGGCTCGGCGCAAGGCCGGGGTGGTCGACAAGCGCATCCGCACCGCCTACGAGTTGTTCCCACGGCTGTCCGAGCGGCGCGGGCAGGCTGCCGGGTCGCTGTCCGGCGGTGAGCAGCAGATGCTGGCGATCGCGCGGGCCTTGATGAGCGACCCGCAACTGTTGCTCATCGACGAACTCAGCCTGGGCCTGTCCCCGTTGGTGGTTGACGAGATCTTGGCCAGACTGGTGGAGCTCAACCGGGCCGGACTCTCCATCCTTCTCATCGAACAGTTCGTGCATCGGGCACTGGACGTCGCCGACCGCGTCTACGTGCTCAAGAAGGGCCGGGTGGCCTTCAGCGGCACCCCGGCGGCCGCGGTGCGGATCGGTGCCGTCGAGGAGGCGTACCTGTGAGCGAGCTTGCGAGTGAACCAATGTCACAGTGCGCGCCGTCACCGAGCCCGCACGGGCAGACGGAGGCATGCCGGTGAGCGAGCTTGCGAGTGAACCAATGTCACAGTGCCCGCCGTCACCGAGCCCGCACGGACAGACGGAGGCATGCCGGTGAGATCGAAATGGTTACGTAAGGGCGGCACGGCAGGCGCCGTGGTCGTGCTGGGCGGTTTCGTGCTGTGCCTGGGCCCGGCGGCGCAGGCAGCTCCCCCGGAGTCGCTGGCCGTGTTCTCCACGGCCAGCTCGGCCACGCCGTACGGGATCGTGAGCCGCGTGCCGGTGGAGACCGACGGCGGGTTCCTGTTCTCCAAGACGTCGCTGCAACTGGGCAAATCGCTCAGCCAGGCGGCCGGGCTGACCTTGGGTGACCTCGGCGACCTGTTCATCGTGTCCTCGGCGCCGAAGGGCACGATCACCTCGATGCCATCGGTGGTCAATGCCCAGGACCCGCCCTCGGCCGTAGCGCCGCGGGAAGCACATCTGACGGGTGGTCAGTACGGCGGCGGCGACACCGGTGAGGTCCGCAACGCCGACCTGTCGGCCCGCGCCAGCGACTCCCCGCAGGCTTCGGCCGCCGCGAACGGCAACTCGATGTCCGGCCCCGCGTTCAGCTCCGGGATCTCGACCTCGCGCAGCGAGAGCGTCGTCGCGGCCGACGGGACCGTGACCACCAGGGCGATCGCGACCGTGCAGAACGTGGTGATCGGCCCGGCCACCTCGGCGCTGACGATAGGCCAGGTGACCAGCATCGCCACCGTGACGATCCCGCCCGGCGGGAAGCCCGTGCCCACGTTGCAGATCAACATGTCCGGGGCCGAACTCGGCGGCGTCCCGGTGACCATCGACGCCCACGGGATCAGCGTCAACAAGTCAGTCGCGCTGCCGGCCGACGCCATGTCGCAGTTCAGCGCCGCGTTCAACAAGATGACGTCGCAGGGGCTGACGTTCACACCGTTCCCGGCCTCGATCACCACCGACGACGGTGGCGCGAAGGTCAGCGGCGCTGCGATGTCCTTCCGCTACCACGCCCCCGACGCGTTGCCGCGGCCCAGCGACATCGGCTCCGACGAGGAGTTCCGCCTCGGCGACGTGACCGCCGCGGCCACTGCCCGCAGCCGCACCGCCCTGCCGCCACCGGTCTCCGACGCAACGAACGGGGCCGCGCCCGCGGCCGGCGCGCTGCCGGCAGCGACCGCTCCGATCGCCGCCCCGGCCACCTCGGTCGACACCGCGCCGGCCGTGCTGCCCGCCCCGACCGTCTCGGGTTCCGGCTCCACTCTCTCAGTCGGCGCCGCACCGCCCACCGTCGGCCTGAACACCACCGGGACCACCGCAGCCGAGCCCGAACTGTTCGCGCTGCCCGCCCGCGTCTCCTCGCCACTGCCCGGCGAGGCTCGCGACGGTTATCGCTACGTACTGCTCGCCGCGGTCGGCTTGGCCGCCGCGGTGATCCTCCTCGTCCGTAAGCGCAACCTGTAGGAACTCGGTAGGAGAGACCATGAACAAGCGGCTCGGTGACCTCGGGCTCAAGGCGCTGGCGGCCGCATTGGTCGCGGGCGGCCTGATCTGCGTCCTACTCGGTTACCTCGGGGTGCGGCGGAACGACGACATCGTGCTCCAGCTGCCCTACCTCGCCTCCGGCGGCGTCGGGGGTCTGGCGCTGATCGCGCTCGGGGCGGTGGCGCTGGTCGTCGAGCAGATGCGCGAGCAGTCCCGTCGGGCCGCCGCGGTGACGGAGGCGTTGGAGGAGTGGAAGGAATCCGCGTTGGCCGAGCTACGGGTGTTCCTGGAGTCGGCGACGTTGGAGCTCGAGGTGCCGAACACAAATCACCGCACCCCGGCGGACCAGACGGGCGTTCGGAACTGACCGCAGCCACTACAACCTTGGTAGCCAACGCAGCCCGACGCCTGGCCGCGAGCCGCGCCGACTTCGTCGACGGCCTGGTCGAGATGCTCGCGGGCGAGATTGCCCCGTTGCAGCACGACGACCATCTGTTGGGAATGCTGACCGCCTCGGCGCGGGAGAGCGTGGCCAGCGGCCTCTACGTGCTCGAGCACGACATCGACCCGCGAATGATCGAGGCCCCGAGCGCCTCCGTCCAGTACGCCCGTCGCCTGGCCCAGCGTGGGATCCCGTTGTCCGCGCTGCTGCGCGCCTACCGGCTGGGCCACTCGGCGTTCGTCGAACTGTTCCTGGCCGAGATCGCCGCCGAACCGGAAGTGCACACCACGGACGCGGCCGCCGCCTCGGTCGCGGCGCTGCGGATCTCCGCGGCCTGGGTGGACACAGTCTCCGAGCAGTTGGTGGTCGCGTACGAGACGGCCCGGGAGGCCTGGGCTCAGCACCACTCGCTGATCCGGGTGAGCCGGATCAAGGAACTGCTCGCGAACGACGAGGTGGACGTTCCCGCGGCCCAGATCGCGCTGGGCTACCGGTTCGACCAGACACATCTGGCCATGCTGCTCTGGTTCGAGCGCGACCACACCGCCGCCGGCGAGGCCTTGATGGTGCTGGAACAAGTGGCCTCCCGGATCGCCGCCGCGCTGGGCGGGGTCTACCTGCTGGTGCCGGCCGATGCGGGCAGCGCCGAGGTGTGGATCGGCATGCGGTCCGACACAGAGCACGAGGCCACGCTCGCGAAGGTCCTGGCGGTTCAGGCCGAACCGCGCCCACGGGCCGCGATCGGGCGACCGGCGTGGGGCGTGGCCGGTTTCCGGTCCACGCATCGGCAGGCGCGGGCGGCGCGTCAGGTGGCGCTCGCGGCCGGCCGGCGGTCCGGGCCGGTCACCTCGTTCGCCGACGTCGGCACGATCGCATTGCTGTGCACCGATCTGGTCGCGACCCGGGTCTGGGTGCAGGACACCCTCGGCGGACTGGCCGGCGACGACGAGGCCACTGAACGTCTGCGGGAGACCGTGCGGGTGTTCCTGAACCTGGGGTCCAGCCACACGGCCACCGCCGAACGCCTGAACCTGCACAAGAACTCGGTGCAGTACCGCATCGCCAAGGCCGAGTCGCTGCGCGGCCGACCGGTGCGGGCCGATCGCGCCGACGTCGAGCTGGCGCTTCGGGCCTGTCGGCTGCTCGGGCCGGTCGTGCTGGCCCAGCTCGACTGAGCACTCCGGCGGAAGTCCAAACACCTCTCGGGAAGGAACTGGCATGAGCTCGAAGACCGGTTGGCGGAGCACGGACGGGCAGCGACTGGGCCCTCTGCTCGGAGCGCTGTGCGGCCCGTTCACCCCGACGTTGCACTTCGCCTCGCGGCACCCGAATCCCGTGGTGCGCAAGGCCCTGACCGGGCTGATCAAGGTCGCCGGGCTCAACCGGGGCAGCGAGGTGACGTCCAGTCAGATCGACGCGGGCGGGCTCAAGGCCACCCTGCACACCCCGGCCGGTGTGGGCCCGTCGGCCCCGCTGGTCGTGTACTTCCACGGCGGCGGCTTCGTCGTCGGCTCCCCCGAATCCCACGCCGGGCTGTGCCGGTTCATCGCCCGCCGGGTGCGCTGCAAGGTGCTGGCCGTGGAGTACCGAAAGGCGCCGCAACACCGGTTCCCGGCCGCGGTCGACGACTGCACCGCGGCTTTCCGGTGGTCCGCGGCCAACGCCGCGACTCTCGGCATCGACCCGACCCGCATCGTCGTCGGCGGCGACAGCGCGGGCGGCAACGCCTCGGTGGTGGTCTGTCTGGACACCGCGACCGACACCGTGCGTCCGCGCGGCGCCTGGCTGCTGTACCCGGTGGTCGACACCGACTTCGAGGCCTGGCCCTCGCACCGGCTCTTCGCGCAGGGTCCGCTGCTCTCGGCGGCCTGCCTGCACGACATGTTCGCCGGCTACCTGGACGCCGGGCAGGCCAAGGACCCGCGGGTCGCGGTGCTGCACGCCGACGGCATCGGCAACCTGCCGCCGGTCTACCTGGCCACCGCCGGCATGGACCCGCTGCGCGACCAGGGCGAGGCCTTCGCCGAACGTGCGCGCGCCGCGGGAGCCACCGTCGAACTGCGCCGCTTCGAGTCGTTGCCGCACGCCTTCGCGAACCTGCTCATTGATCCCAAGGCCCGTGCGGCCACCGGCGAGGCCTGCTCGGCCTTGGCCCGCCTGCTGGCCTGAAGCACTCGTTGTGCTCCCGCGACGGTAGAGGCGCCGACATTGGGGCCGGCGCACTGTGGCGGCCGGGTCCGGGCTGCGGCAGGGTGAACGACACACCCGGTGGACGGAGGGTCCGATGACCATCAACACCTTCGACGACGAGGAGATCGGCGTCGCCGCAGCGGCCAGTGGCAACCCCGACCGGTCTTACGACGAGATCAACCTGTCCACGCGGGCGTTCTGGACGGCGACCGCGGACGAGCGCGAACGCAGCTTCGCGGCACTGCGCAAGGACCGTCCGATCACCTGGCAGCCACCGTTCGAGGACGCGCTGATCGACGAGCCGAACGACCACGGCTACTGGGCGATCACCACCCATCGGCACCTGATCGAGGTGACCCGGCGCCCGGAGGACTTCCTGTCCAGCCCGAGCATCCTGATGGAGAACCTGCCGCCGGCGGTGATCGAGTCGGCCCAGTCGATCATCGCCATGGACCCGCCCCGGCACTCCGGCCTGCGGCGGCTGGTGGCTGCGGCCTTCACACCCCGTCAGATGCGCCGGATCGAGGACCAGATCCAGGCCAACGCCGCGATGGTCGTGGACAACCTGATCGCGAAGGCGAAGGAGTCCCCGGACGGTTGGGTCGACTTCGTCTCGGAGTGCGGCGCAGTGCTGCCGATGCACAACATCAACGACATGATGGCCGTGCCGGACGGCGACCGGCAGGAGGCCGCCGAGGCCGTCATGCGGGCCACGTCGTGGAACGACCCGGAGATCGCCGGGGCCACCAAGGACGACGTGCTGGCCACGCTGTTCGACAACATCTTCTACATGCACGAGTTGGCCGGGCGGCTGATCGAGGAGCGTCGCGACAACCCCGGGCCGGACCTGTTCAGCGGGCTGATCGCGGCCGAGGTCGACGGCGAACGGCTGACCGACCACGAGATCGGGTCGTTCTTCGTGCTGCTCACGATCGCGGGCATCGACACGACCCGGCAGTCGTTGGCCCACGGCCTGCGCGCGCTGACCACACACCCGGACCAGCGCGCCTGGCTGATGGAGGACCTGGCGGGCCGGATGCCCACCGCCACCGAGGAATTCGTGCGTTGGGCGACCCCGATCATGACGTTCCGCCGGACCGCTGCCCGCGACTGCGAACTGGACGGCGCACAGATCACCGAGGGCGACAAGGTCGTGATGTTCTACTCCTCGGCCAACCGCGACGAGACCGCCATCGACCGCCCGCACGACCTGGACCTGTCCCGACACCCCAACCCGCACGTCGGATTCGGGGGCGGCGGTATTCACCACTGCCTGGGCAACCAACTCGCCCGCTTCCAGATCCGCGCGCTGTTCGTGGAACTGCTGACCCGCTGCCCGGACATCGTCGCCGGCGATCCGGTGTTCACCCCGGGCAACTTCTTCCACGTCGTCAAGCGCATGCCCTGCCTGCCGCTGCCCCGCTAGGAGAGCACGCAATGACCGGATTCGGGCGAACCGAGGCACGTCGAGAAGGATGAGGAGCGCACAGCCGTGACCAGAAGCCCGAAAAATGAGCACAGGGATGTCGTCATCGTCGGTGCCGGACTGTCCGGCATCGGGTCCGCGGTGCGGCTGAAGCAGGAATGCCCGGACCGCACGTTCACGGTTCTCGAGTCGCGCTCGGCGATCGGCGGGACCTGGGACCTCTTCCGCTACCCCGGCATCCGCTCGGACTCCGACGCGTTCACGATGAGCTACCCGTTCCGGCCATGGGCCTCGAAGCAGGCCATCGCGCCGGGCGGCGACATCCGCGAGTACGTCCAAGCGGCGGCCACCGAGAACGGCATCGACGAGCACATCCGGTTCGGCACCGTGGTCCGCAGCGCGTCGTGGTCGTCGACGAATGCGCGGTGGACCGTGCAGGCCGATGTCCACGGCGTCCCGCAGACCTTCACCTGCAGGTTCCTGCACCTGTGCACCGGGTACTACTCCTACGAGCGCCCGCACGAGCCGAACCTGCCGCAGATCGCCGATTACACCGGCCAGGTGATCCACCCTCAGTTCTGGCCCGAGGGCCTGGACGTCACCGGCAAGCGGGTCGTGGTGATCGGCAGCGGCGCGACCGCGGTGACGCTGGTCCCGGCGCTGGCGAAATCGGCGGCGCACGTGGCGATGCTGCAGCGCTCACCGTCGTACGTGCTGGCGATGCCCGAGAACGACCATGTCGCCGGACTGCTGCGCAAGGTGTTGCCGGCGCAGACGGCGCACACCGTGGTGCGCGCCAAGAACATGGTTCTCCTGCAAGGGATCTACGAGCTCTGTCGGAAGCGGCCGGAGTTGGCCAAGCGGTTGTGCCGCAAGGTCGTGCTGTCCTACCTGAAGGACGAGGCCTACGTCGACAAGCACTTCGCCCCGCGCTACTCGCCGTGGGACCAGCGGTTGTGCCTGGTCCCGGACGGCGACCTGTTCAAGGTGATCCGCGACGGCTCGGCATCGGTGGTCACCGACACGATCGCCCGATTCGTCCGGCAGGGCATCGAACTGACTTCGGGTCAGATTCTGGAGGCCGACGTCGTCGTCACCGCGACCGGGCTGCGCCTGCTGCCGTTGGGCGGCACCAAGTTCGAGACCGACGGCGTCCCGGTCGACCTGTCCGACACCGTCGCCTACCGGGCGATGATGCTGTCCGGCGTGCCGAACCTGTCGTTCTGCTTCGGCTACTCGAACAACTCCTGGACGTTGCGCGCGGACCTCTCCTCGCGTTACCTGTGCCGGCTGCTCAACCACATGCGGCGCAACGACCTCGACGTCGCCACCCCGACGGCGCCGGCCGGGATGAAGCGCGTGCCGTTCCTGGACCTCACGTCCGGCTATGTCTCGCGCGGCATCGCGGACTTCCCGAAGGCCGGCACCAACGGCCCGTGGGCGGTCAGCCAGAACCACCTCAAGGTCGCCGCAGGGTTCCGCCGCGCCGATCTGACCGACGCCATGACCTTCGCCGGCCGCGACCGGACGCCCAGCCCGGTCAGTGGTGGTCGGTGACGACGACCTCGACCCGCTGGAACTCCTTGAGCTCCGAATAGCCGGTGGTCGCCATCGCGCGGCGCAGCGCGCCGACGAGGTTCATCGAACCGTCCGGCTGTCGTGAGGGCCCGAGCAGGATCTCCTCGAAGGTGCCGATCGTGCCGACGTGCATGCGGGTGCCGCGGGGCAGCACCGAGTGGTGGGCCTCGGTGCCCCAGTGCCAGCCGCCACCCGGCGCCTGGGCGCCACGCGCGAGCGGCGAGCCGATCATCACCGCGTCGGCGCCGCAGGCAATGGCCTTGGTGAGCTCGCCGCTGGTGGTCATACCGCCGTCGGCGATCACGTGGACGTAGCGGCCGCCGGACTCGTCAAGGTAGTCGCGGCGGGCCGCAGCGACGTCGGCGATCGCTGAGGCCATCGGGACGCGGATGCCGAGCACCTCGGCGGTGGTGTGCGCCGAGCCGCCGCCGAACCCGACCAGTACGCCCGCGGCGCCGGTCCGCATCAGGTGCAGCGCGGCCTGGTAGGTGGCGCAGCCGCCGACGATCACCGGCACGTCGAGTTCGTGGATGAACTGCTTGAGGTTCAGCGGCTCGGAGCGGCCGGAGACGTGCTCGGCGGACACCGTGGTCCCGCGGATCACGAACAGGTCGACGCCGGCTTCGACGACCGCGCGCGAGTACTGCGCGGTGCGCTGCGGCGACAGGGCGGCAGCGGTGATGATCCCGGCCTCCCGCATCGTCTTGATCCGGGCGCCGATCAGCTCTTCCTTGATCGGCTCGGCGTAGATCGCCTGCAGCCGCGCGGTGGCCTCCTCCTCGGGGAGGTAGCAGATCTCGTCGAGCAGCCCGGTCGGGTCGTCGTAGCGCGTCCAGAGACCTTCGAGGTCGAGCACCCCGAGCCCGCCGAGGCGACCGATCTCGATCGCCGTCTCGGGCGAGACAACGCTGTCCATCGGCGCAATGACGATCGGCAGCTCGAAGTGGTAGGCGTCGATCTGCCAGCTGGTGGAGATCTCCTCGGGGTCCCGGGTCCGGCGACTGGGGACGATCGCCACCTGGTCGAAGCCGTACGCCGCCCGGCCGCGCTTGCCGCGCCCGATCTCGATCTCGTTCATGCCCCGAAGCCTAGTGGCCCCGAATGTTCATCTTCTGGCGTGTCGGGCGCCCTTCCCGCGTCGGGAAGGGCGCCCGACACGCCAGAAGATGAACATTCGGGGCCACTAGGCTTCGGGGCATGAACGAGATCGAGATCGGCGCGGCAAGCGCGGCCGGGCGGCGTACGGCTTCGACCAGGTGGCGATCGTCCCCAGTCGCCG